>CAYNOE010000014.1:0-25552 GCA_964398745.1 uncultured Lachnobacterium sp. | reverse complement strand
CCTCGTTTGTGTGCTACTTGTGTGCTATGTGTGTGCTACGCTTCAAAATTCAGCACTTTTTACCACAATTTCAGGAAACTTTAGATTAAAGAAAACCCTTGAAAACACTGAGTTTTCAAGGGTTTTACTAATTTCATTATTCTGCTTGTAATTATCTCTTACTAAACTGCGGTGCACGGCGGGCTGCTTTGAGACCATACTTCTTACGCTCTTTCATACGCGGATCCCTGGTTAAGAATCCGGCAGACTTGAGTGTCGGTCTGTAATCGCTGTCTGCCTGAAGCAGTGCACGGGCGATACCGTGGCGGATTGCACCGGCCTGTCCTGAATATCCACCGCCTTTTACGTTTACCTTTACATCAAACTTTCCAACAGTATCCGTTGCCACTAACGGCTGGCGGACAATTACCTTTAATGTTTCAAGACCTAAATATTCATCAATATCTCTTTTATTGATGGTAATTTTACCTGTGCCCGGTATTAAATATACACGTGCAACAGATGATTTTCTTCTTCCTGTTCCGTAATATCTTGCGTTAGCCAATGTCATTTACCTCCCTTTAGAATGTTAAAGCCTCTGGCTTCTGTGCTGCGTGCTTATGCTCCGGTCCTGCATATACAAATAATTTCCTGTACATCTGGCGTCCCAGAGGTCCCTTCGGAAGCATACCCTTTACAGCGAATTCCACAACACGCTCCGGATGCTTTGCGAGCATCTCTTTTAATGTGGTTTCCTTTAAACCTCCGACATAACCAGTATGACGATAGTAAATTTTCTGGTCCAACTTTCTTCCGGTAACCTTGACTTTATCAGCATTGACAACAATAACATAATCGCCCGTGTCCATATGCGGAGTGTAGGTCGGCTTATTCTTTCCTCTTAATACCTTGGCAATCTCAGATGCCATGCGTCCTAATGTCTTACCATCAGCGTCTACTACATACCATTTTCTCTCGATAGTAGCAGGACTTGCCATAAATGTTTTCATGGTTTTTCCTCCTTGATCATTCAATTACAAATTAACGGATAACATCCCTGCGGGATATTAGTATGAAAACGGGAAGAAGCCGCGTATGTCCGGACGCTGCTTTTACCCTTTACAGTGCAAAGCCGGATGGGTTTTCCGAAAGCTCTGCGCAGATGTTATATAAAATGCTCGCCGGGGCTCTGGCTCACATTTATCTGCTTGTGAATGCAACATATGCATACCTGCATATTATATTACGCATTTAAAAAAGTGTCAAGAAGATTTTGACAATTTTATGCTGATTTACACCATTTTTATTAACCTTACGTTAAGTTTTCGTATTGGATTCCAATCATCGTAAGCCCATGCGCCGGGGCAGTAGGACCTGCAGCACTCCGGTCTGCGGCAGCAAGGATATCTTTAATTTGAACCGGTTCAAGTCCTCCTGCACCGACCCGGATGAGCGTTCCCGCAATAATACGCACCATGTTGTACAAAAAGCCGTTTCCGGTTACACGGATTGTTATGATATCATCCGATTTTTCAACCGTACAACTATAAATTGTACGCACAGTCGTTTCAGACTGCGAATGGATAGAACAGAAACTTTTAAAATCATGTTCCCCTTCCAGAAGCTGCGCAGCCTCTTTCATCTTTACCACATCCAGCGGATAATAATAAAAATAAGTATCCAGTCTTCTCGTGGGCATGGCAAAACGCCGGTTTAAAATCCGGTACTCATAGGTCTTCCTGCTTTTGGAAAACCGCGGATGAAAGCTTTCCGGCACCTCGCAGGAATCCTGCACCACAATATCCTCCGGCAGACGCTGGTTTAATGCGTAGCTGATTTTTTCAGCGGGCATACGGGTATCTGTATCAAACGTACATACATTTCCCAGCGAATGCACACCTGCATCTGTCCTGCTTGCCCCTGTCACACGGATTTCCTCTCCAAGCAATGACGTCAGGGCTTCATTTAATTTTTGTGAAATAGTAACTGCATTCGGCTGAACCTGCCAGCCGCTGTAGCCTGTTCCATCATATGCCACAACCAGTTTTACATGCATATTTTTCTCCCAGACAGTATCCCTAAACCAGTCTTCTGAACAAAAGCACCAGTACAAAAAACAGCATTATAGCAAAATACGCAAAATAATCGTTTCTGCCATATTTTAACGGCTTCATTTTTGTCCTGCCCTCTCCTCCGGTATAACAGCGGGATTCCATCGCCACCGCAAGGTCGTCGGCACGCCTGAATGCCGACACAAACAGCGGAATAAAAACCGGCACCAGGCTCTTTACCTTTTTTACCAGGTTTTTGCTTTCAAAATCCGCCCCCCTTGCCATCTGTGCCTTCATAATCCGGTCTGTTTCCTCTATGAGAATCGGAATGAACCTGAGCGCAATGGACATCATCATTGCAGTTTCATGCGCCGGCACATGCATCCAACGCAGGCAGGAAAGCGCTTTTTCCATCCCGTCCGTAAGCTGTGTCGGCGTAGTGGTCAATGTCATCAGCGAGCTTCCAAGAATCAGGTAGATGAGCCTTACCGTCATAAACACTGCATTTCTGATTCCTATACTGGTCAGGTAAAATGGCCCCCAGTGCCAGAATCTGGTTCCGCCGGTTGTAAACAAAAGATTAAAAACCGCTGTAATGACAAGAAGTACCAGAATGGTTCTTAATCCCTTTACAATGTACTTAAACGGAATACGGGAAAGCTCAATTACACCGAATAAAACTGCCGTAATCAGTGCAAATCCCGTAAACCCGCGAAAACAAAACAGTGCTATAATATATATAAAAGTTGCAAACAGCTTTACCCTCGGATCCAGCTTATGTATGACGGAATCCGCCGGATAATACTGCCCCAGAGTCATATCCCGAATCATAGTTTCTCCTGTTGTTTAAATGCCGAAAGAATATCCTCTACAGCATCCTCCACTGTAACTGCTGTGACATTAACCGGCATTCCGCCCTCTGCAAGTTTCTCCATAAAATATGTCACCTGCGGCGCTGCCAGCCCGGTTTTCTCCAGTTTTTCGTGCTGCAAAAACACCTCCCGCGGCGGTGCGTCAAACAGAACTCTTCCGTTGTCCACCACAATCATGCGCTCCACATATCTTGCCACATCCTCCATGCTGTGCGAAACAAGGATTACCGTAATGTGAAGTTCCTCCCGCATTTTGGAAACCAGCCCTAAAATCTCATCCCTTCCCGCCGGATCCAGTCCTGCGGTCGGCTCGTCCAGAATTAAAACCTCCGGTTCCATTGCAAGCACGCCTGCAATTGCCACTCTGCGTTTCTGCCCCCCGGACAGATTAAACGGCGGCTGGTAAAACAGTTCCTCGGGAAATCCGACATTCTGCAGCGCAAGAAACGCTCGCAGCTCTGCTTCTTTTTTGTCCAGCCCAAGATTTTTCGGGCCAAAACAGACATCTTCAAAATTGGTCATCCCAAAGAGCTGGTAATCGGGATACTGAAACACAAGCCCGATTCTGCTCCGGAGCTTTTTCATGTCGTAGTCTTCGTCATAAATATCCTCGCCATCCACATAAATCCGCCCCTGCGTGGCATGCAAAAGCCCGTTTAAAAGCTGGACAAGGGTAGATTTGCCGGAGCCGGTATGACCGACAAGCCCGATAAATTCGCCCCCGTCAATCTGCAGACTGATGTCATTTAAGGCATGTTTTTCGTAAGCAGTTCCACTACCGTATGTATAGCCGATTTTGTCCAAAATAATGGATGCCATTTTTATTCTCCCCAGATTCTGTTCCTGTCGTTCATCCCCGCCTGCCCGTATGCATTGATTACGGCTTCCACAAGCTCATCCTCTGTTATAATGCCCGCCGGAATGTCTATCCCCGCTTTTTTTAGTCCATCCGCCACCAGAGTCAGCTGCGGCACATCCAGCCGGTGTTCTTTCAGCTCGTCCACATGGGAAAAAATCTCATGCGGAGTCCCCTGCATAATGACCTTTCCCTGTTCCATGACATATATACAATCCGCCAGCGCCGCTTCTTCCATATAATGTGTAATGAGAATAACTGTCACGCCGCGCTTTTTGTTAAGCTCCATGGCTGCTTCTATGACTTCTTTTCTTCCAGCCGGATCCAGCATGGCGGTCGGCTCGTCAAACACTATGCATTTGGGTTCCATCGCAAGCACGCCTGCAATCGCCATACGCTGCTTCTGCCCGCCGGATAACTTATTGGGCGAATGCTTCGCGTATTTTTCCATATCCACCGCCTTAAGGCTCCTCTTTACGCGCTCCCAGATTTCATCTGTTTCCACGCCAAGATTTTCCGGACCGAAGCCGACATCCTCCTCCACAACACCCGCGACAATCTGGTTATCCGGATTCTGAAACACCATCCCTGCGGTTTTGCGGACGGGAATCGTATTAATCTGCATATCGGTTTCCATGCCGTCCACCCAGAGCGTTCCTTCCGTCGGCGTCAAAAGTGCGTTGATATGCCTTGCAAGTGTGGATTTGCCGGAGCCGTTATGTCCCAGAATGGCAATAAACTGCCCTTCCTCCACATCCAGGTCTACATGGTCGAGTGCGGTTGTAACCCCTTCCACATTCCCTTCCTCGTCCCTGCGGAAAAATTCATGTACTACATCTTTTGCCTTTATGATTCCCATTTTACCCATCCCAGCTTAATCTGTGCAGGTTTCCCTCGCATTTCATATCCATAAATCCATTCTGGCGCAGCGCCTCATAGAGGATAACTGCCACAGAGTTTGATAAATTCAGCGAACGTGTTTCCCCGGTCATCGGAATCCTTACGCAGGTATCTGGATTCTCCTTTAAGATTTCCTCAGGAATCCCCGCGCTTTCTTTTCCAAACATAATAAAACAGTCCGGCTCATAAGTAACCTCTGAATACACATGACGTGCTTTGGTGCTTGCATAATAAATTTTTGCCCCGGGGTTTTTCTGACAGAAATCCTCCCAGTTGATATAGGTCGTCACGTCCAGCCTGTCCCAGTAATCCATACCTGCACGCTTTAAGTGTTTTTCCGAAAGGGAAAAACCAAGCGGCTCTATCAGGTGAAGGCCTGTTCCCGTTGCAACGCAGGTTCGCCCGATGTTTCCGGTATTAGCCGGAATCTCAGGCTCATGTAAGATAATATTCACTGCTTTTCCCTCAGTTCTGTTACAAATTCCTGTACCCGGTCAAACGCTTCCTTTAAATCCTCAAGGGAATACGCATAGGAAATACGGATAAAGCCCTCTCCCGACCGGCCGAATGCCGTCCCAGGTACCACTGCCACTTTCTTTGCCTTTAAAAGCTCATTCGCAAACTCATCAGAAGTCATTTTAAACTCACTGATACATGGGAATGCATAGAATGCCCCAAACGGCTCAAAGCAGGATAATCCCATATCCTGAAACCGCTTAAGCACATATCTTCTTCTTCCATTATACTCATCCCGCATCCGGGCAACATCCTCATCCCCGCCCCGCAGCGCTTCCACTGCCGCATACTGGCTCGTAGTCGGCGCACACATAATCGCAAACTGATGAATCTTTAACATCTGTTCGATAATTTCTTTTGGACCGCAGGCATACCCAAGCCGCCATCCGGTCATGGCATGGGATTTGGAGAATCCATTGATTACAATGGTCCGCTCTTTCATTTCCGGTAAGGATGCGATGGAAACATGGGAAACCTGATAGGTAAGTTCGGAATAGATTTCATCACTCAGCACAAAAAGGTCGTGTTTTTTTATCACCTCTGCAATGGCTTCCAGATCCTTTTTTTCCATAATTGCCCCGGTCGGGTTATTCGGAAACGGCAGAACCAGAAGCTTTGTCTTCGGTGTAATTGCTTCCTCCAGTTCTTCTGCGGTCAGCCGGAACTCGTTTTCATCCTTAAGCTCTATAATGACCGGAATACCGTTTGCAAGCACGCAGCAGGGCAGGTAAGACACATAACTGGGCTGCGGAATCAGTACCTCATCCCCCGGGTCAAGCATGGCGCGCATTGCCATATCAATAGCCTCGCTCCCCCCGACCGTAACAAACAGTTCTTTGTTGTAATCATAGTCCAGTCCGTATTTTCTTTTCTGGTACTTTGCTATCTCGATTTTTAATTCCTTTAACCCCGCATTTGAGGTATAAAAGGTTCTTCCTTTTTCAAGGGAATAAATTCCCTCGTCCCTGATATGCCACGGCGTATCAAAATCCGGCTCCCCGACACCCAGTGAAATGGCATCCTCCATCTCACTTACGATATCAAAAAATTTACGGATTCCCGATGGCTCTATCGTTGTAATTACTTTTGATAACGGGTTTCTCATTATGCCATCATAATCCTTTCGTCTTTTGTACGGGCAGCCATAACGGTGCCGTGGTCTTTATACTTCTTTAAAATAAAATTCGTCTTGGTACTAAGCACCTGGTCCAGTGCAGAAAGTTTGTCAGATACGAACTGTGAAATTTCGCGTAAGGTTCTTCCCTCAAGTGTTACCATCAGATCAAAGCCCCCGGAAATCAGATACACGGAGGTTACCTCCGGATAGTTATAGATGCGCTCTGCCACCTTGTCAAAACCCATCCCCCTCTGCGGCGTTACCCGCACTTCAATCATTGCCGTAACCATCTCAACGCCTGCCTTATCCCAGTTAATCAGCGTATGGTAGCCGCAAATAATTCCTTCCTTTTCCATGCTTTCCAGCTCGTTCATGACGGCTGTTTCCTCCACACCAAGCATCACTGCCAGATCCTTTAAATCAATCCGGCTGTTTTTTTCAATAAACGTTAAGATTTTTTCTCTCATAACATCATATCCTCCATAATTCGTCCGTCTGTGCCGTTTCCAGAAACCTGCATTCCTCCCCGTTTACCAGAACGCGGTCATTACTGTCTGTGGTTTTTCCGATTACAACCGCTTCAATGCCTGCTTCCTTCAGACTTTCAGCCACGGCATGACCGTTTTCTGCCGCAATTAACAGGCTTCCTCCTGATAAAAGCTTATAGGGATTTAAATCAAAATATTCGCAGATTTCTACCGTTTCCTGCCGAAGCGGTATTTTTTTCAGGTCAATGGTCAGTCCGACACCAGAGCCCTGCCCCATCTCCCAAAGCGCGGCATAAATGCCCCCTTCAGAAAGATCATGCAGTGCCACAGCGCCAGACTGCGCGGCGGCTTTTGCCTCCGGACGAATGGAAAGATACTGTATAAAGGATTTCGCAGTATCCAGAAACGGCTGTGCAAACCGGGTTCTTAACTGTTCCTCATGCTCTGCGGCAAGGACTGCCGTACCTTCCAGTGCAATGTATTTTGTGACCAGAATATCCATACCTGGTTTCACCCGTGTACAGGAAAGCATCTTGTCCGGAGAAACGGTTCCGACTGCGGTTACGGTTAAAAATGGTTCTTTCAGATTACGCACCACCTCCGTATGCCCGGAAAGCACCGGAAGCTGTTCTTTCACACATATTTCGTCAACTGCCTGCATCTGCTCCCTCATCTGCTGCTCGTTTGATTCCGTGGGCACCAGAAAATTCACCGTAATGCCAAGCGGGCGTGCCCCGCTGCAAACCAGATTATTACAGGCGGCATATACCGATGTGCATGCTAAAATTCCATTTCCCGGCACACGGGTTTCCACCGCTGTGACCACTGCTTCATCTTTTATCTGTATGGCGCCGAAATCCGTACCCACAGACGGTCTTACAAGCTGTGCATCTTCTGTCATATGAAGTTGGTTTAATACGGAACGTCTTAATACAGACTCCTTTAATTTTCCGGCTTTCATTGTAATTCCCCGTCAGAATATAACTGCTGCCTTTCTTTATTCGGATTCTTCCCCGGTATCCCCGTCTTCGCCGGAAGGCTTCTCATCATCCTTTTTATCATTCTTCGTGCTGTTATCCTTCTTGTCCTTGTCGTCCTTTTTGTCTTTATCTTTCTTGTCTTTGTCCTTCTTATCCTTGTCGTCTTTATCTTTCTTGTCTTTATCCTTCTTGTCTTCGCCGTCTTTTTCGTCGTCTTTTCCTTCTTCTTCCTCTTCCTCTTTTTCTTTCATCGCGGCGGCGGCGGCTCTTACGGTATTTTCATTTCCGGAAGCTATTGCCGCTTTTAAGGCTTTTAAGCTGTCAGACGATGCACCTCTTGTTCCAATAGTAATCATACGCACCTGCCCCTGGTAGCTGCTCTTGTTAAAGATTTCACGGCTTTCGACCTTGCCTCCAACCTTTACCACCTTCCAGAGCTGGGCTGTACGCGAGGCATCCCCTTTCTGCGTCACGCTGATGGTTCCGAGCGCAAGTCCCGCATTTGTTGTAAACTCAACCTTCGGATCCGTTGTGGACAGAACCTCGCTTTCAAAAGAAACCTCCCTGTCGGACGGTCTGGTTTCCTCTCCGAATACATTAAAATAAATAATTCCGCCGCTGCAGTATCCTTCGATAAAAACCGGCGTATCCTTATTATTTTTAAACCGCAGGTCCTTGTAATTTCCCGCAATTGCCGCATCCATGGACGGCTGTGCATAGTGCACTTCCATGGAATGGTTGTAACGCATGGTAATTTCAAGTTCGGCACGGATTACCGCGTTATACAATGTGGTTGCCACCTGGCAGATTCCGCCGCCAAAGGATTCAACTGTCGTACCATTCTGGTACATTCCTGCAAGCTCGTATCCGTTTTCCTGGGTAAACGGGCTTACCGTCTTGCAAAGTTCAAACTCTTCGCCCGGATAAAGAATCGTACCGTTGACCTTGCTGCATCCGGTCGTCACATTTTTGGCACGTCCTGCACTTGATGTTGCAAAACTGGTTGAAAATGAACCCAGCAGATCTTTGACCTTTGCAAGTTCTTCCTCTGTTCCACGTGGCTCCACGGTCTTTGTCACCAGTTCAATTTCATTATGGGAACCGTCCCAGCCGCTTGCAAGAAATTCATTGATGGCATAGACAGAGTTGACAATATCGACTTCAACCCCCTCTTTTCCGGGTACGAATTCAAATTTACCGTCCACACGTTTTAAGGTATTGTCCTCTGCGCCCACGGCGAGCTGGTCCGCGCTCTTGTACAGTTTCTGCGCAGTTGCCTGTTTATCAACACTTAAGTGCATATCCAGCACCATTTTTTCTTTTTTAAGATCCTGCATTGCTTTGTAGCGGTTAATCAGGCTGCCGGAATGTCCCACTGCAAGCGCATCCTCTACCGCGCTGTCAGCATCTGCGGATACCCCCATATCCCCTGCGGTCATTTCAATGGAACCGGTATCGCCTTTTAACGTAAACGAAATATCCATCAGTCCCGCAACATACTCATCTACTGCGGAACGCGCCTGCTGGCCGGTCATTCCCCCGACATTGACGTTTCCGATATAAATTCCTTCCTCAATTGTCTGCTCCTCTTCCCCGCTGGCTGCATGTACGCTAAATACACCAATGAAAAGAGCTGCCATAAGTAAAATTCCAAATCCTGTTAATTTTTTCATAGTACTTCCTTTTCCTTAATTATGCTTCCTAATCTGCTTCTATTATCTGCCTTATTGTATCACAAAAAATCACTTTTTCAAGTAGCAATTCATACCATTTTTCAGGAAAAAAAGAAAGCAGATACCAGACTTGTGACGAGAAGCGCCACTATCAGAACCAGCGAAATGATGGCAATTATGCGTTTTTTTCGTTTATTTCCATTAAAATTATACATATCTTCTTCACCTCCTCCTTAAAATGCGCTATAATAGATTATGCGCTGTGAAACCATTGGATTCCACTGTACAATATACCAAATACCAGGAAAGGAAATAATTATATGATATCAGTATTACTTCCATTGGCCATTTTTATAATATTTATTGCCATTTTAAATCTTTCCATCATAAAAAACAACCGCGCCCAGCAAAATACCGAACAGATTTTCTGGGATCGCGAGCGGAAAGCAAACTTCACCCGCCGCAAAGACATCAGCGGCTTAGACTATCTTACCATACCTCTGGAAAAAATTCCACAAAACCTTCATACGGAAGCAGAAAATGCGCTTGTAAGGCTGTCCGGATGCAAAATGCTGAACCTGACCGGACTGACCAACACCGATTTAAAACTGGAATACGGGGCTGCCAATCTGGAAGAACTTTCTTCCTATGATGATAATTTCACAGAATTTGTGCAGAATGTCACAGTCTACGCGAAAGAGCTTTTAGATGCCGGACAGGAATCGGATGCACGCGCGCTAATGGAGCTTGCCGTTTCCTACCACGCGGACTCCAGCACAATTTATACCATGCTTGCAGACATGTACATACAGTCCGGGGAAAGCGGACAGATTGAATCACTGATTACGTCTGCAAAAGAACTCAATTCACTGTCCAAAAATATCATTGTCAGCAAATTAAATGATTATTTGTCCCCGGCGGAGGAATCATAGCGCCCGTAAACTGCATAATACTTATCCTGCAGGCGGGATGCCTCATTTCTTGTCAGCGTTTCCCAGCAGATACTGTCGGCAATATGATAAAATTCCATGTATGCTTTAAGCCGCTTCTTCTGGCGGGCAGTCGCCGGAGTCTGGCGTTTTGCCTGATATACAAGAAGCTTTGGGGTAAAGAGCTCCGGTTTGCTTTTTCCCAGTCCTTTCAGGCATTCAAATACCTGCTGCGTCTGGATGGCATCGTCCAGCGCACGGTGTGCTGTTTCTCTTTCTATATGAAAAAATCCGCACAGACTTTCCAGTTTTTTGGACAAATCCGGCGCAAGCAGCATGCGGGCAATCTTAAGGGTATCGCAGGCATACAGTTCAAGCGGAATCCGTTTATTTACCGCCCACTGCTTTATAAAGCTATAATCATAGCGGATATTATGCCCGACAAGAATATCCTCTCCAATAAAATCAAGCAGTTTCTGCATGGCTTCATCCTCCCCCATGCCTTTTGCTGCCATTTCATCCGTAATTCCGGTCAGTTCCCTGACATTCCGGGGGATTTCACATTGTGCACTGACAAGCGTTCCATATGTATCCACTGCCTGCCTGTTTTTTACTTTGACAGCCCCGATTTCAATTACCTTGTCCTTTTTTGCCGACAGACCCGTCATTTCCAGATCGATAACCGTATAAGAATCCAGCGTTTCCATAATAGTTCCTCTCCTGTCTGCAAAACGTTTAAGCTGAACCCATTATACACGCAGCCTGTTGGAATTGCAACTTTATTTCTGTTATAAGACGGCAAAAAGTGTAACTATTCGGCTGAAGGCTGAATAGTTACTGCAAAAATGCCAGGTCTGCGAAACAAACCTGGCATTTGCCGTTATTTTACTGCGTCCATTTTGTAGATAAATTTCACACTGCCGTTCACCCCTTTTGCAAGTCCGGTAAACGTCTGGTAATCATCTCCTGCGTCAAGTACCGCCTGAAGCCTGTCGGCAAACGGTTTTAAATCACCGTTGTAAGCGTCCACAATTTTGGAAATTCCCTCCTTGTCAAATTCCACTATACCGTCTGCCAGCTCATGGGAGCCGTCATTTAACTGTTCCACGCCGTCCACCAGTTTTCCGGTCGCATCATTTAACTCGGTAATCCCTTCTGTCAGCGCCGGAACATTGTCTGCCAGCGCCTGCGTTCCTTTGCTTAAGGCTGCCGCGCCCGTCACAAGGCTGTAGCCATTATCCTGAACCGCCTCAATCTGGGATGCAATTGTCTTCTTTGCGCTTTCCGCCCCTGTGACCGCCGCCTGCTGTGCCGCCTGCGAAGCTGCCTGCTCACACGCGCCTGCAAGCTGTGCTGCCAGCTTGTTTAAGCTGCTCTCCACCGCTCCCGTAATCTGTTGGTTATTTCGTCCGGCAGACAGCTGAGCCTGAATCGTGCTCTGGGTTTTTGCAAAGAGTGTATCTCCTGCGCCGCTCTTTGCATACAAAAGCTCTGCAAGCTGCGCGTCTGTCATGGTTCCTGCGATGGCATACATCACGGTACTGGTTTCATCCCCCGCCTGCGCACCTTTTGCAAAATTTGCTTTAATGCCTGCCGCTGCATCCGCTGCGGTAAGCTTACTGTCCGCGGGCTGTCCTGCGGCTGACAGAAGCACCTGGCGCACCACTTCATTATAAACCGCGGCAGCTGCATTTGCACTGTAAGCCCCGTCATACAGGGAAGTATACAGTTCCCCGTCCGTTACTTTTCCGTTCTTATTTTTGGAATAACGCAGGGATGCATAAATCTGGTCAGCAACTTCCTTTGTCTTTCCATTTGCAAATTCCGCTGCAACAGCTTCTCCTGCCTGCTTTTGGGCCGCCTTTTTTTCACTTTCCCCCATTTTGGTATTTAATGCGGTATCCAGTGTACTGATTCCTCCGCTGATTGTCGCCGCACTGGAATTTAAGGTATTCACACCGTCTGCAAGGCTTCCGCTTTTGGAATACAGTTTTCCCATGCCACTTGCATATTCCGCAAGGTTTTCCTGCAGGGTGTCCATCCCGTCCGCCAGGTCAGAAGAACCGTCGCGCAGTTTTGACATTGCGGAGGTTAAATCATCCATCATGGATTCGAGGGAAGATTCATCCCCTTTTTCCAGGGAAAGCATGGCTCCCGCATTTACCAGAACCGTCATGGCGGAATCCAGTTCAAAGTCTGTCACATCCGCGCTGAATTCAAAATAATCCGGTATCTCCACATCCCCGGTAAAATCAGACTCCTGTACATCCAGGCTTTCCTTTAAACCGGGCAGGGCGTAACCAATCGCAAGTTCCGAATCGCCACCTTCTTCCAGCTTCCCGTTTGTTACTTCGATGTTTTTAAATTTATCCCCGAGCGCTACCGCAGTTACTGCTGCAAACGGAACGGATACCGTGATATTTTTGCCGTTTATTTCCTCTGTGAAACTGGTATTGTTTTCATAATCAAAGCGTATGGTAACTTTTCCGCTTTTTCCGGCAAGCTGCTCTGGCATAATTTCTTCCCCGTCCAGATAGTAAGTTACTTTCTGGGTTACAGGCGCTTCCTTACCGGTGGTTCCCCGGTAATATATATCGTTTCCTTTTGCCTGCCATGTCAGGTTTTCCCCGTCCTGCGTAAATTCCTCATCACCTTTGACATTTTCAATTCCCTGAAGTTCGGAGCAGTCTTTAATCTCAGCGGCATTGCCATCGTTGACCAGATGGTTTGTCACGATTGTGTCATGCACATTTCCCTTTGCATCTGTCAGGATGTAAACGCTCTCCTCCTTGCCTTCCTTTTCGTCCGTTTCCTTAATGGAAACAAAATCAGACAGTTTTTTTTCATTCTCTGTATCTTTTTCCTTTACGGAAACAGTCTGTCCGGCCCCGTCGGAATTACCCTCAGCATGTACTGCAACGGTCGTCATACCGCTTCCTAACAGAACCACGGTAAGCACACCCGCCACCATACGGATTCTGTATCTGTTTAAGAATTTTTTCTTTAATTTATCCAGCTTCATGTGAATAGACCTCCTGCTTTGTTTTTTTACATTTATTTTTAAACCCCATACTTGTCGCGCAGATGACACGGTCAAATACCATAAACAGCGACGGCAGAATAAATACTACCACGAAGAGGCTCACCAGCGCACCTCTTGCCATCAGCGAACACAATGAACTGATCATATCTATATTGGAATAAATACCTACCCCGAATGTTGCTGCAAAAAAACTTAATGCGCTGACCAGTACGGACTGCACGGATTTTGAAAGCGCATCGGTGACCGCCTCCTTTTTTTCCATCCCGCTGTACCGGTTCTTCTTATATTTATTCGTCATAAGAATCGCATAATCAACAGTAGCACCAAGCTGTATCGTACCGATTACAATGGATGCAATAAACGGAAGTACCGTCTTCGTGTATGCCGGTATTCCCATGTTGATAAAGATTGCAAATTCAATCGCAGCCACAAGGATTACCGGAAGCGAAATGGATTTAAATACCACTGCAATAATAATAAAAATTGCAATAATTGATACGAAACTCACCTTCTTAAAATCCAGATCCGTAATCTCAATCAGGTCTTTTGTACACGGTGCTTCCCCAATCAGCATTGCCGTGTCATCATATTTTTTGATAATCTTATTGATTTTGTCACACTGGCTGTTTACTTCATCCGATGCAGTTGCATATTCAGAGCTGACAAGCATCATCTGGCAGTTTCCGCTTATTAAAATTTCTTTCACATCATCCGGCACAATTTCCTGCGGAATTTTTGCGCCAAGCGCAGAATCCAGTGAAACCGCAAGCTTTACCCCGTCCAGCTTTTTAATTTCATCTATCATGCGGATGCTGTCCTTTGCCGGTAATTTGCTGTCAGCTATAATTAAATGCGTTGCTCCAAGCTGGTACTGCTCTTCCATCTTGTCATTTGCCGTCTTGCTCGAAAGCGTATCCGGAAGTGTTCCCGCAAGGTCGTAATAAACGCTTGTGTGCGTATACCCATAAATGACAGGTGCAAGCAGCAGCACAAAGAGAATTAAAAACAGTGCACAGTGATCCGTTATCCATCCTGCGATTCCCCCCAAATCCGGCAGGATGGCTTTATGCCTTGTTTTTTCCACTGCCCTGTCAAATACGAGAATCATGGAAGGCAGAATTGTCACACAGCCAATCACACCAAACACAACACCCTTTGCCATAACGATGCCAAGGTCAAGTCCAAGCGTAAAACTCATGAAGCACAATGCAACAAATCCGGCAACTGTTGTAATAGAGCTTCCGACTACGGATGTGATGGTATTGGAGATTGCATGTGCCATCGCCCTGTTTTTATCCCCTGGATACCTCTTTTGCTGCTCTTCATAGCTGTGCCACAGGAAAATGGAATAGTCCATGGTAACGCCGAGCTGCAGCACTGCTGCAAGCGCCTGCGTCAAATAAGATATTTCCCCTTTGAACACGTTTGTTCCAAGATTATAGACAATCGCCATTCCGATGCTTAAAAGAAACAGAAACGGCACAACCACGGAATCCATCGTAAGTGATAATACTATTAAAGAAAGAACAACCGCAATCATGACATAAAGCGGCGCTTCTTTTTCGGAAAGCTTGCGGATATCATTAATTACCGCCGCCATGCCGCTTACAAAGCACTGTTTTCCTGCAATCCTTTCGATTTCATCAAGTGCTGCCATGGTGCCGTCCGCCGCCATGGATTCATCAAAAAGAATGACCATAAGCTGACTGTCTTTTTCCTTATTGTTAAAAAAGGTATAGACATCATCCGGCAGCACCTCGCGCGGCAGCGTATTGTTTCCGATGCTGCCATACCAGACCACCCTTTTTACATGGGGAACATCATCAACTTTATCCACCAGATTCTGCAGTGCCTTATCCTCCATCCCTTCCACAACAACAAAGGAAAACGCTCCTGTTCCAAACTCATCCAGAAGAATATCCTGACCTTTCATGGTTTCAATTTCCTCTGGAAGATAAGAAAGAATATCATAGTTGACTCTGGTTTTAAAATACCCGATTCCCGCCGGAATCAAAAGCAGGAATGACAAAACCAGAATCGGAATCCGGAACTTCACAACTCCTTTTCCAAAGTGAATCATTATCCTCACCCTTTCTTCTAATTTTTATAAAACGAAGTATAAAAAAAAAGACTGAATTTGAAAAGATTCAATCTTTTTTTTGTGTATCTGTATACTATACATTTCACATGATTTGTATTGCATATCTGACATTTTAAGGAATTTGTATATCAGAAAATTTCCGCACTCTTTTTCCAGTTTTCATCCCGTTCCTGGCTGGATGCCGCTGCTTTTGCAAGCTGCAGCACGATTTCGCTGAAATATCTTTGCGGGACATCCTTTAAAAAATATGCCTTATTTTTATCTGCTTCATCATAGCAGTAACTTCCGTGCGCAACCTCTCCCGCCTTGTAAAACCTGGCATCATAAATCGTCACATCCTCAGAATAATCCCCAATCGGGCAGCCGGAAAAATGCAGTTCCACACCCATACCGGATTCTGCATCCTCACGGTAATAGGTGTAATAACATCCGCCGTCCTCCACAGAACCTTTGTACCAGCCCGCCGCGGTCAGTTTTCCATTTAAAGACAGTCCGTTTATAATACAGCCCCCAAACCGCTCCAGGCTCTGTGTTCCTGCCTCTTCCTCCGTCATACGGTAAACCGGTCTGTCAAGCTGCATAAACGGCTGCGTAATTTCGTAATCCGAAAGCTGTTCTTTCCAGGCTTCCGTTTCTTCTTTGGAAAGTTCAACCGGATGTACCAGTCCAATCTGTGATTCTTCCGGCAGTTCGTATTCTTCCTCATCCTTTGTGTTAAAGGAACCGTCCTCCATATAGCGGAAACACTGCGTAAGCTTCCCGTCTTCATAAACGCCCCAGATTAAACCAATGGCAAACTGGTGCATAAGCGGATTTTTAACAAAAAGCTTTTTCCAGGCATCCGTTTTCCATATCCTTTTTACGGAAAGCGCAAATTCCAGGCGCATCTTCTGGCTGCTTACGGTGGCCTTCATTTGTTTTTTCATCAGTTTGTACTCTTCGTATGCAGCAGCCGCTTTCTTTTCATCATCCCGTTTGCCCGGCGACGGCATGTTTTTTAATTTCTTTCCGGTCTCATCATATACCTCGATTTCAAGGGCTGGCGTAACCGTAACGGTAAAGCTGCGCGTTCCGTAGTCAAACATCCGTTTCATGTTTTCATCAAACCCCAGATCCGGGACAATGCGGTCGGAAAGCTCTTCCCGGCTGATTCCAAGCTGCGATGCCGCAAATTCCAGCGCTTCGCCTGCGGCTTTCTTAACCTGCTTAAACTTAAATTTTCTGGACATGCCATCCACCAGTAAAAGCGCACGCGGCAGCGGATTTAATGCAAGCGCCCTGACTGCTTCCGCTGCAATCGCCCCCCTCATGATAAGCGGCCATTCCTGTACCTGGCGCTGGATTTTTGTAATGATTTCATTCCCGCCGTGGATAGATGCCGCATAAAGAACCCAGCGTTTTTTGGACTCTGCATTTGCTGCAAGCCACTTGTCAAAAAGCTCGTTCACATAAACGGCAAATTCGGCTGTATTTAAATCCTCTGCCAGAAAAGCAGCATTTTTACTTATGCCGCAGCCGTCCGGCCCGCTGTAACAGAGCAGGACTGCCTGGAGATATTCCTCCTCTGCAGTCTCACCGTTTGTTTTATGTACAATGGAAAACGGCGTTTCATACGCCCATGCCAGCGTTCTTTTTTTATTGCCCTTATGAAGCTGTTTTATTAAATCCGCCTTAGAAAGTTCCTCCTGCGGCAGGTCGCTTTCTTTCACATTAAGTGCATGATGTATCTGTGTTAATACCTTTTTGTTTTTTTCCTGTTCCATTGCTTTTGTAAGCACATCTTTGTAATCGCCGCCTGCTTTCTGCCAGTGTTCAAGAATCCGGACTGCCATTTCCCTTACGGCTGCTTTTTTTGCGGCCAGAAATTCCTTTACGTCCCCCTCCCATTCTTTTTTGCCGCTTACAATTTCAAAAAATTCTTCCTTTACTATTTTGGATGAGTCGGATACGTAGCTTAGAATTTCTTTTTTATTTTTGTCTGCTTCGGCACGCAGTACGCGCAGGGCAAGGAAACGTCCCTCCGCTTTTGCCGCCTGAAAAGCAGCAAGGGTTTCTTCACGCTGTTCATTCAGATAACGGGTAAATATATTTACCGCACCCTCTAACAGGACTTCATCCGAACATCTCCGGTAATAATTGCTCCAGGACTGTTTATATAATCCCGCAAAGCCCAAAAGCAGATGCCCTAAATCCATTTTTTCTTCTGCAAGTCCCTGGAAAAAAGCTTCTGCCTTCTCTGCGCTTTCTTCCCCGTCATCCACCACCCTTGTATAACTGGAATCTGTTAATACCATAAAAGCCTTACAGCGGTTAAAAAAAGCTTCATCTGTACAGTGCTTTCTGTAGCTGTCAAGATAATCCATGACATCACGGACCTCAAATTCTTCTGCATAAGGATAAAGCTTTGAAATGTCACAATTTCCCTGCAAATAATCCTTTGCAATTCCGGCATGTGGAGCATCAGGAACAACGGCGGCGATTGCGCGGCTGTGGTCAGTATTTTCTGCAACCTCTTTCTGGTACAGCTTTGGATTTTCCTCCTTTAAGATGTCCTTTAATACATTAACCGCGTCTATGGTTTTCCTGAACCAGAAATTCTGTGCCTGATTCCGGAACACTGCCATGCTTTCTTCATCCAGCGCAGTCAGATAATCGTCCGTATTTTTTTCGAGCTGTCTTTTTAATATAGTTTTGTATTCTGCCAGTGCCGCCCAGCGGATATAGGCTTTGGGATCAATGTGAAGCTCCTCATCATAGTCCGCCCCGTGGCCATCAATGTCTGTACGGTTGTTTTCCCCGAGCCTTGTACCCATAAAAGATATAAGCGTCCATGCCGTATTTGATTCCAGGCATGCTGTAAGTATATCCTTTAAAACCGGCGAAAGCTGAAAATTCATATATGCCATCTTTCCAGTAAAAAAGATGACAGAAAAAGAACCGGCAGGAAGCCCCTGCTTAAGGTATTCTGCCAGAAGCGTTTCATATTCTTTCATCAGTTCACGGTCTTCTTCTGCCACCCTTGAAACTTTTGGATATTTCACCGCAAAATACAATGCCAGAAGCACAATTTTGTACCGTATGTCATAACCGTCCGCTGAAGCCGCTAATTCCTTTAATGTCTGCGGATTATTCTGTACCATCTTCAACAGTGACGGAAATACATTCCGTAAATTATAATACATTTGCATTGAATTATCAGATAATTTCATACACAGATAAACAACAACCCGGTAAAATAATATACCGTCTTCTTCCTCTGTCATCTTCCATGGAATCATTTTTACGCAGGTGTCCTTTCCAATTACAAACAACAGGTTAAAAAGACGTACTGCCGTACTTTTCTGGTTTTTTTCACACAGATACTCAAAGACGTCATATATCCCATGATTTTCATCCCACGAATATCCCGAAAGATCCCGTGCCTGCAGCTTTTTTAATTCTTCCTCCCCTGCTTCCCCCAAAAGATACCGTTCGGCAATATCTGTTTCAAACCCGGATAAATTCAGTATCCGTAAAACTTTTGAAATTTTTATGTCCGTCTGGTTCATCATCATAATAAATACCCCTTTCATTTCTCCTCTGGTAAATAGTAATTTGTTCCTCTGTCATATTCTGTTTTTTTCCTGCAGATTGATATGTACTGGCACAGCGTGGTATAAGTTTCCGCAGCCAAATCTTCTTTTTTATCTTTGTCAAACTGGTGGCGGCGCATGGACAGGGCGTCCGCCAGCTTTGTAAGAAGCTCCGTAAGAAATTCCATGCCATACAACGGTGTGCGTTTTTTTATCTTCTGCAGTGCTTCCAGGGTACTGTCATGCACCGTGTCAAAACCGCTTAAGTACAACTCTTCCAAAAGCTGTTCCACTTCTTCCAGAAGAAGGTCTGCCGCTTCTTCTTTTTCAGGCATTTTCAATCAACTCCTTTTCCCCGAAAACCGCAAGCGGATACATCCGGATTCTGCCGCCACGCAGATAGATTTTTCCAAAGAAACACGGAAGTTTCTCATTGGTCAGCCGTTCCAGGTAACGAATCGTTTCTGCTTCACTCCTGGAATATACCACCTCGACAATTACCTCTTTTTCTGCTTCGTCATACAGCCGCATGGTAAGCTCCTGTTTTGTTTCTGAAAAAACTGCCTGTTCCAGGGATTTGGGACGTAAAAAAACAAGCTGCGGTTCATTCGTTAAGTTCTTTATCCGTTCTTCAAAAAGTTTACTAAAATCCTTATAATACCACTCTCCAAGTTCCCCTGTCATAAGCGGCTTTTGTTCTGTCCGTTTATTCCCCGGCTCCCCTTTTGTTTCCTTTGAAGAAGAGAGCCGTCCCCTGCTGTCACATTTTGCATTCTGCAGATGGATATGCCAGAATGCAAGCTCCTTAACCGGAACCGGCAGTCCCCACGGCGTTTCCTGCCTGTAGCTTTCCGCCCTCGGTTTTTTGTCATAAAAAACCGGTCTCGCCTGCGTATAAGTATACCATTTTTTTGTATTTTCCTCCAGAAAATAAACGGTATCTCCCTCATAACCGCTTTTGCTTATAAAATGCTCCACCGCAATCCCTGCCAGATCCAGACGGGGCACCTTTGAATACTCTGCGCGGAAGGTTCCTCCCAGTTTTAATGCCGCCGTGCCGTTGTCCGCCTGCAGCAGCAGTAATGTTTTTTTGTAAAGCACTGTTAGCTGCATCATAAGATCCTGTATTTTAAGGGACGCCGTCCGCCTTAAATATTTGTCATAGGAATCCTGCAGGGAACGCAGCCCGCTTTCAAAATCCGGAAGCTTTGCATTATGGCTGATGATGGCAAGACGTTCGAGGGTATCCAGCGCATCTTCCGGCGTCCTGGATAATCCGGTGTCCAGAAGTTCTTCCAGGCATACTTTTATCTGACTGGCGGCAGCTTTCATTTCTTCTATGTCATAATCTGCTGGCAATGACTGTTCCAGTTCATCCGTAGTTATCTGTCCTGCCTTTAATTTGCACCATAAAACCGCTTCCGCCTTATGGATACAAAATTCTTTTTTGTGACAGGTACAGGAAGAATACTGAAGCGGCGCAAGCAGCTTTACCGTTTCATTCCCTGCCAGCGGCTGTACAATAACAACACTCGCATAAGTAATCCCGGGTGTTTCTTCTGCTTTTGCATGGTTTATAAAATCCATCAGCCTTTTTGCACCCAGATTTTTCTTAATCTTTTCCAGCGGGTATTCTGCAATCTGTGTTAAAACATTTTCTGCCCCGTTTTCTTCGTCCTCTGCCTCTTTGGACTGCATGCTTTCCTTTAGCACAAGTATTCCAAGTATGATATGGCGGCAGATACTTCTGGACGGGCAGCTGCACCTGCTGTCGCCGGGCGGAAGTTTTATATGAACGGTTTCGTTCCCGGTTTTTACGGCAATTTCATTTTCTGTATAAGGCGCTTTATTTAAGATTTCACAGACGGTTTCTTCTTTGTCTTTATACGCACGTTTTACTGTTCCCTTGTTGGAAATTCCGGCCAGATAATCATCATCTATCTTCCGGAATACCTGTTCCCATTCCCCCATAAAAGCCTCCTAATCCAGCGCCCGCGCAACAAATTCTGACAATTCCTCCGGTGTCATGGCTCCGACCGATGCGCCCAGACCGGCAAGCATTGAAGCCGCTTTCCTGTCATAATTCGGGGCAGCATCGTGGTCCAGCGCAGTCAGCGCAATAAACTTTGTTCCGCTTTCAATCATCCCTTTGCAGACCTGAAAAAAATCACGGATGCTGCCGCCCTCATAAAGATCGGAAACCAGAACCACCATCGTTCTATGCGGCTTTTCAATCAGCGTTTCACAATAGGAAAGCGCGCCCGCGATATTAGTCCCTCCGCCAAGCTGGACACTCATCAGCGTTTCAACCGGATCGTCCACATATCCGCTTAAATCCACCACACTGGTATCGAAAATCACAAGCTTCGTTTCCAGCACCGGAAGTCTTGCAAAAATGCCTGCAGTCACCGCGCTGTAGATTACGGAGTCGAGCATGGATCCGCTTTCATCCACACAGAGAATCACGCGCCACGGATTATAGCGTTTCATCCGCGAACTGAAATACACCTGCTGCAAAATAAGCTGTTTTGACTCTGTATCATAATTTTTAAGATTCTTCTGGATGGTCTTTTTCATATCAAGATTCCGTATGGATTTTATTGGACTGCTTATGCTTCTGTTTATTGTACCGGAAAACGATTTTTTTACATCCTGCTCCAGTTTTTTTGTCAGCTCATCCGCAACCTTTTTTACCACCTGCCGGGCCAGTACAAGCACCTCGCCTTTCATCATATGCTTAAGCTGTATGATTGTTTTTAAAAGCTCTTTGTTCGGCTCGAGTTTTCTTAAAACCTCCGGATCCGTCAGAAGCTCTGTCATATTATATTTTTCCAGCGCGTGGCGCTCCATGATTTCCACTGTGTGCTTCGGGAAAAGTGTTTTAATTCTGGAAAGCCAGCGAGGAATGGTAAGCTGTGAACTTTCGCTTCCCCCGCTTCTTTTGGTCCGCACTTCCTGTTCTTCTCCATATTCGCGCGAATACAGATAATCCAGCACTTCATCCATTTCCATAAGCCGGATTTCATCCGCAGAAAACGAAAGCTGTTCATTTGCATATTTTCCAAGCACAAGCCGCCAGCGGTTTAATATTTCCTGATGATCCGCCATCTTATTTTCCTCCGGATTCCATTAAGATTTTTCTGGCATAAAGGTCCAGGGACTTTCCATATGCATACCATTCCGGCAGTACCTCTTCCTGCGCCAGAAGCGCATCCGCCGTTTTTTGGTGAAGTCCTGCCGCAATTTTCGCGATTTTATCTGTTTCCGCCGGAGTAAAACAGGCAAATGCCATCCGAAGCTGCGGCAGAAGTTCCATAAACCCGGCTTCATCCACCTGCCCGAAAAAAGTATCCAGCATTACCGGCAGTTCCTCCGCAGTCAGCATCAAATCCCGCGCTGTGAAAAATAATCCCCGGAAAAAAACGGCGGTTTTTAAAAGCTGCTCTTTTGTACCGGTCAGGTATCCCCTGCATGCCAGCCCTGCCGCCTGCGGCTCTTCCCTTCCGCTTCCATAAAGAATTCCACGAATGCAGCCGTTTAGTCCGGCATGGATTTTATGGTCTTTCAGCATCTCTTCCAGTGTTTCAAAATAATCCTCTTTTTCTTTTTCAAATCCTTTTTTCTTTTTCCCCGTAATCTGGCAGAGCAGCTTTAATACATTCATGGTTTCATCCAGAACTTCATCCTTAATCCTTGTAACCGTGGGCAAAAGGACTGTAAGCTTCCTTATGCCGGCATGAAGAAGTGATTCAAATTCCAGATGTGATTCATAAAGCGGCCCGAGCTCCTCTAACATCACCAGCGATTTTAAAGCCCCTGCAACCGAATAAAAATCGGAATCCCTTATAAGAGCCTCCTGCATACATTCATAAACCGGTTCAGTCTGGTTTTCAATTCCCATTTCGAAAACCCTTGTAAAAAGCCAGGCCGCCGCATCCGCTTTTATATCCCTGCCTAACTTTTCTTTCACAATGCTTATTACCGCATCGTAAACCGTGGCGCCATGCACCGACACATCCACAAGGGCGGAAAATACCTGCGCATTACTTTTGTATTTCCAGATTTCCCTTATCAGGTTTTTATCTTTTTTTAACTGGAGATTCGGTCCTTTGAGCCGCCTTGCAAAATCAGTATTCAAAAAAACCATGCGGTGGAAAAACATGCTCATATGCCTGTGTTTTATCCGTGAAAAGACAGAGAGTGTCACTTGTTTTTCAAGCGTGCTGTCCGTCTTTATTCCAAATGCCCTGCACTGTTCTTCAAAATCATGGATAATCGGAGGCACATCCGCCTGCGCACAGAGCGACCCTGAACCAGTCCCCGTCATAAGCTGTCTTAAAACCCGCAGCGGAAGGTCAGACGCAGGATTACATTCACCCTTGACATAAGACGATAAAACAGCATCCTTAAGTTCATATGCGCCGGGCTGCGGCTTGTTCCTTAAACTGCACAGTCCCTGCGCCATCTGCCATGCATTTATTTCATCGCTGGCAGAAATATTCTCTTCTTTTTTTCTTAAATTCTTACCGGAAACCACAAGAAAATCCAGCACTGTTTTTTCATATGGCTTCTCTTCCCCGCATAAAATACTCTCCCATATTTTCTGGTAAAACCCGGAATACGGCATACCGCTTGCATATCCGTTTAAGGCATCCGCGGCCTCCATGGAATAGGGAAGAAGATAAACGCTTTCATCACTGTCCGGTACATAATGGCTGATATTTTCTGCATATTTTTCGGTTTCCTTCCAGTTATCCCGGGAAAGCAGTTCCTTAAGTCCCGGCGTATGAAACCCTCCGGTAACAGCCAGAATTTTTTTCTTATCATCCATTGCATGAAGAACAATTCCTGCCGCCATATGCTTTTCCCTTGCAAGACAGCCGTCCTTTACCATGGTCTCCCGCGGTGTATTTTCCCGCGCCAGCTTGCAGTATGTATTCAGGTGCGAAAACCATGTATCACCATCCTCAGTTATTCCATTCAGTTCGAAATATTTTTCCCAGAACTCATCAAAGCTGCGAAGCCCTGTTTTTTCACATAGTTTTTTTATGTATTCATTTTCCGCCAGCAGGTAATCATCATTATAATTTTTTATTTCTTTTCCTTCCTGCGATGCTGCCAGTATGTCCCCATAGGACAAATCAATGAATGAAATATCCGCCCCGGTTTCATGTGCCGCTCTTATGGCCGCAAGCTCCGGGGAATAATCCAGAAATGGATAATAACATTTGTAATGCTCTTTTTCCCCGGAAATTTTTCCCCCGCTGTCATGATAGGAATAATAAATTGCAAACGGTGCATGCGTATCCTCATGAACCATAACAGAAAGCAGCCGGTTTGCATTGTCTGGTCCTTCCACCAAAACCACATCGGGTTTCCAGCTTTCAATGACACGTTTTGTCTGAAATGCACATGCCGGACTGTGATGGCGGACAGGAAGGAGCATTATTTCAGCCATTTTTTCGCTTCGTAATATCGTTTCCATAAACCGCCCTCTTTGTCGCTTTTATCTTTAATAACCGTTCCAAAATAGCCCTTTACTTTTTCCAGATCCTCTTTATCTTCTTTCAGGATTGCGCCGCGCAGATTCTGAACCAGGC
Organism: uncultured Lachnobacterium sp.; assembly: GCA_964398745.1. Lineage (GTDB taxonomy): Bacteria > Bacillota > Clostridia > Lachnospirales > Lachnospiraceae > Roseburia. Next base: position 875 of record CAYNOE010000014.1, on the reverse strand, counting down.
AGTCGGTATCCAGATGTCCGTCCCCATAATAATAGCCCGTCAGCATGGTCTGGTAATAGACGGATACCGCTTCTGCAGTACTCATAACGGAATTCGGTTTGTCAATGCGGTGTCCGTATGAGGAAATCCCCTCCCGCAGCTCGTGGTAGGTAGATGCCAGAAGCTCCGCAACATCTTCATCCGCCTCCATATCCACATGGTTTTCTTCCGCCAGCATACGGACTTCATTAAGGATAATCTGCTTTTCCAGGGATACTTCCCTTACAGGCAGCACGGTTTCAAAATTAAAGCGCCTCTTTAATGCGCTACTCATTTCATTTACGCCCTTATCCCTTGTATTTGCCGTTCCTATCACATTAAAACCGGGACTTGCAAATAAAAGGCCGTCATCCCCCAGTTCCGGCACATTTAACACTTTATCACTTAACACGCTGATCAGGCTGTCCTGTATTTCAGCCGGGGTTCTTGTAATTTCTTCAAACCTGGTCAAAATTCCCTTTTCCATTCCCACATAAAGCGGCGCCGGCACAAGCGCATCCCTGCATGGTCCTTTAGACAGTAAAAGAGCATAATTCCATGAATATTTAATCATGTCCTCTGTAGTGCCTGCCGTTCCCTGTATGGTGTTCGTGCTGCTTCCGCTGATTGCAGCGGACAAAAGCTCTGAGAGCATTGTTTTTGCTGTTCCCGGCTCTCCGACAAGCATCAGCCCACGGTTTCCGGCAAGCGTAACAATACAGCGTTCCACAAGCGCGTCATTCCCAAAATATTTTTTCCCGATCAGATATGTACTGCCTTCAAATTCGACAGGCTTTTCACTCCCTAGAATAAAGGTGCGCACCGCCTTTGGCGACAGCTTCCAGTTGTCCGGTTTT
>CAYNOE010000013.1:0-25601 GCA_964398745.1 uncultured Lachnobacterium sp. | reverse complement strand
ATTACCGACCACGGAAATATGTATGGTGTGATTGAATTTTACCAGACGGCAAAAAAGGCGGGAATCAATCCTGTGATTGGCTGTGAGGTTTATGTTGCGCCAAATTCCCGGTTTGAAAGGGAAACCAGCCACGGGGACGACCGGTATTACCACCTGATTCTGCTGGCAGAAAACAATACAGGCTATGCGAATCTGATGAAGCTCGTTTCCATCGGATTTACAGAAGGCTATTATTATAAGCCGAGGGTGGATTTCGAGATGCTGGAAAAATACCATGAGGGCCTGATTGCTTTGTCTGCATGTCTTGCCGGGGAAGTGCCGAGGTATATCGTGCGGGGCTTTTATGAGGAAGCAAAAAAAACAGCAGAAAAATATGCCGCCTGCTTCGGAAAAGACCATTATTATTTAGAACTGCAGGATCACGGGATTGCAGACCAGAAACTGGTGAACCAGCAGCTTGTGCGTATGAGCGCGGAAACCGGCATTGAACTGGTATGTACCAATGATGCGCATTATACTTTGGCAGAAGATGCGGAAGCGCATGATGTGCTTTTGTGCATCCAGACCGGAAAGAAAGTTTCAGACGAAGACCGTATGCGTTATGCGGGCGGGCAGTTTTATGTAAAAAGTGAAGAAGAAATGGCCTCTCTTTTTCCTTATGCGCCGCAGGCGCTTGCCAATACGCAGCAGATTGCAGACAGGTGTCAGGTGACCATAGAATTCGGACAATATAAGATTCCAAAATATGAGGTACCGGCAGGCTATAAAAGCGCAAAGGAGTTCCTTGTGCAGCTTTGCGAAAAGGGATTTAAAGAAAAATATACCGACAATGCGGAATATACTAAGGAACAGAGTGATGCTGTTTATAAGGATATGCTCTATGAGCTGGACATTATCGAAAAAATGGGATTTATTGAGTATATCCTGATTGTCTGGGATTATATTAACTGGGCAAAGACGCACGACTGCAGGGTGGGGCCGGGACGCGGTTCCGGTGCAGGCAGCCGGGTGTGTTACTGTACCGGGATTACCGAAGTTGATCCCGTAAAATATAACCTTCTGTTTGAGCGGTTTTTAAATCCGGAGCGTGTGTCCATGCCCGATATAGACGTGGATTTTGAGCCGGGGGAACGTGGCAGGGTAATCGAATATGTAAAAGAAAAATACGGAAAAGATTCTGTTACCATGATTACGACGTTTGGAACCATGGCAGCGCGCGGAGTGATAAAGGCGGTCGGTAAAGCACTGGATTTCCCGTACTCGCAGATGGACCGTGTTGCAAAAATGATTCCGATGAAGCTGCCGGACGTCAAAGTTGTCACCATTGACAAGGCACTTTCGGTCAATCCGGAGTTTAAGAGTCTTTATGACGGTGACAGGGAAATGCATAACCTCATAGACATGGCAAAAAGACTGGAAGGCCTGCCGAACCATACGTCCGTCCATGCTGCGGGCGTGGTTATTTATCCGGGTGTTGCAAGCGATTATGTACCGCTTGGAATCGCAAGTGACGGAATGCCGACTGCGGAATACAATATGATTCAGCTTGAGGAACTTGGACTTCTTAAAATGGATTTTCTCGGGTTAAGGAATTTGACCGTAATCAAGGATGCCGTTAAAAACATCAAATATTCCAAAGGCGTGGATGTCGATATCGACAAAATTGACTTAAACGACAGGGCGGTTCTGGATTTTATCGGAACCGGGAAAACGGAAGGCGTGTTTCAGCTGGAATCCGGGGGAATGCAGAACTTCATGAAAGAATTAAAGCCGCAGAGCTTTGAGGATATTGTGGCAGGAATTTCCCTGTACCGTCCGGGACCGATGGATTTTATCCCGGCGTATATTAAAGGAAAAAATAATCCTGACACGATTACATATGTGACGCCGGAACTGGAGGATATCTTAGAACCGACCTACGGCTGTATTGTCTATCAGGAGCAGGTAATGCAGATTGTGCAGAAGCTTGCAGGATATACGATGGGACAGGCGGATAACATAAGACGTGCCATGAGCAAGAAAAAGCAGCATGTCATCGATGAAGAGAGGCAGAGCTTTGTTTACGGGGATGAAGCAAGAAATATTAAGGGCTGTGTGGCAAATGGAATTTCAGAGAGGGCGGCAAACACAATTTATGATTCCATGGTGGATTTTGCAAAATATGCGTTTAACAAATCCCATGCGGCAGCTTATGCGGTGGTTGGAATGCAAACGGCATGGCTTAAGTATTATTACCAGAAGGATTTTATGGCAGCGCTTCTGACTTCGGTTATTGACAATTCCGGCAAGGTGGCTGAGTACCTGGTTCACTGCAGGGAGCTTGGGATTAAGGTGCTTCCGCCGGATATCAATGCGGGACAGGGGGTATTCACCGCAGAAAAAACATATATCCACTATGGGCTTTATGCCATTAAGGCGCTTGGGCGTCCGGTGATTGACCGAATTATTAAGGAACGGGAGGCAAACGGATTATACACCAGCCTGCAGGATTTTATCAGCCGCATTGCGGATAAAGAAATCAACAAACGTGCAATTGAAAATCTGATTAAGGCAGGGGCATGTGACTGTCTTGACGGGAACCGGCACCAGATGAGCCTGGCATACGGGATGATTGTGGATGATGTGCTGCGTGAGAAAAAAAGCGGGCTGTCGGGGCAGATGAGTCTTTTTGATCTTGTCTCCGCGGAGGAAAAAAACGAGTATGCCATCCGCTATCCGGATGTGGAGGAATTTTCCAAAGACGAACTGCTTGGTTATGAAAAAGAAGTGCTCGGTATTTACTTAAGCGGGCATCCGCTTGAAGATGACCTGGAAAAAATCAAAAAAAATGTGACTGCCCATGCGTCTGATTTTGCCAGAGACGAGGAAAGCGGAAACATAAAGCTGGAAGAGAAGTCAATGGTTACAATCGGCGGCATGGTGACTGAAAAAAATGTGAGGTTTACAAAGAACAACCAGACGATGGCAATCCTGACCATAGAGGACCTGACCGGCTCTGTGGAGGTTATCGTGTTTCCGAAAACCTATGAGCGTTACGGCAGATACTTACAGGAGGATGCAAAGCTTTTTATATCGGGGCGCGTGTCCCTGGAGGATGAAAGGGACGGAAAGCTTCTCAGTGAACGGATAATGCCTTTTTCAGAAACCAGAAGGGAGCTGTGGTTAAAATTTCCGTCAAAGGAAATATATGTACAGAAAGAGCAGATGCTTTACGACCTGTTAAAAGAATCCGATGGAAATGACGAGGTGTGTATTTATGTGGAACAGCCCAAATCAGTCAAAAAACTGGGAAAGCACAGGGCAGTCTGTGCAAACCAGGCACTTTTGACACAGCTGGGCAGCATTTTGGATGAAAAAAATGTAAAAGTCGTGGAAAAAACCATTGAAATGCGCGCGTAATAAGTATAAAATAAAAAAGATTAAGGAAAAGAACCGAATTATATTTATGGGAGGTTATACAAATGGCAAAAGAGATAAACACAATTGGGGTTTTGACCAGTGGTGGGGATGCACCGGGAATGAATGCTGCAATCCGTGCAGTCGTCCGTCAGGGATTATCCAAAGGAAAGAAAATAAAAGGAATTAAGAGAGGATACGCCGGATTATTAAATGAGGAGATTGTAGATATGTACGCAAAAAGCGTATCGGAAACGATTTCCCGCGGCGGAACCATTTTACAGACAGCCCGCTGCATGGAGTTTATGACAGAGGAAGGCCAGAAGCAGGGTGCTGAAATTTGCAAAAAGCACGGCATTGACGCAATCGTGGTGATTGGAGGGGACGGTTCTTTCAAGGGCGCGCAGAAGCTGGCGGCGCTTGGAATCAATACCATCGGAATTCCGGGCACGATTGATTTGGATATAGCATGTACGGATTATACGGTGGGATTTGACACGGCCATCAATACTGCGATGGAAGCCATCGATAAAATCAGGGATACTTCCACCTCCCACGAGAGATGCTCCATTATTGAGGTTATGGGACGCGGGGCAGGACACATTGCACTCTGGTGCGGACTTGCCAACGGTGCGGAAGAGGTGCTGCTTCCAGAGAAATACGACTATGACGAGCAGCGTCTGATTGACCAGGTTAAGGGTGCAAGACAGCAGGGAAAGCAGCATTATATTATTATCAATGCAGAGGGAATCGGACATTCTGAAAGCATGGCAAAAAGAATTGAAGAAGCAACGGGAATTGAAACCCGCGCAGCTATTTTGGGGCACATGCAGCGCGGCGGAAGCCCGACCTGCAAAGACCGTGTTTATGCAACCACGATGGGCGCGATGGCTGTGGATTTACTCTGCGAAGGAAAGAGCAACCGCGTTGTGGCACACCATGGCGGCAAATTCGTTGATTTCGATATTGACGAGGCACTTGCAATGCAAAAGGGTGTTGACGAGTATATGTTCCAGATTTCCAAATCGCTGGTATAACAGGAACTGTGGACTTTTACATGTGGGATATGGGCATCCGGGAATTTCCGGACGCCTTTTTTGGTCAGGCAGGGGAGAGGGAATGATAACATCGGCATCAAATGCAAAAATCAAAACGCTGTCCGCGCTTTTGAAGAAATCAAAGGAGCGGAAAAAAGAACATGCTTTTGTGGCAGAGGGAATCAAAATGTTTCTGGAAGCACCGAAGGAGCAGGTGCTTTCTATTTATGTTTCGGAAAGCTTTACGGGGCAGAAAGACCATGAATTTCTTCTGGACGGGTATGATTATGAAGTAGTTTTTGATTCTGTTTTTCGTGCGGTTTCCGATACGCAGACGCCGCAGGGAATCATAACGGTACTTAAGATGCCGGATTATACACTGGAACAAATGTTCTGCAGTGAAAGGACGCATCTGCTTGTATTGGAAAGTATACAGGATCCCGGTAATCTGGGGACGATGCTCCGCACCGGAGAAGGGGCGGGAATTACCGGCGTTATTATGAACCGCACAACAGTGGATTTATTTAATCCCAAAACCATCCGCGCGACAATGGGTAGTATTTACCGTGTTCCGTATCTGGTTACGGACAATATAGAAGAAACCATTTTAACATTAAAAGAAAACGGGGTAAGCTGTTATGCCGCGCATCTAAATGCCAAAGCAGGGTACGATGCGTTTGATTATAAAAAACCAACGGCGTTTCTGATTGGGAATGAAGGAAACGGATTGAGCAGCAGGGTGGCGGAACTGGCGGATGCCTGTATTGGCATACCAATGGAAGGAAAAGTGGAGTCATTAAATGCTGCGGTATCGGCAGCGGTTTTAATGTATGAATGCAGCAGGCAGAGGAGAAAAGAATAAAAAAGAAGGGAAGCATGGTACAAAAAATGAAAATATGGTTTAAAATCTGGAAAGATACACGGCTGCTTTTTTCAGAAACAATTGAAGAGGATTCAGGGGATACAAGAACACATAAAATTTTTCATGCGCTTGAGGAGGCGTGCCTTAGGTTCGACCTGGGAAAACCGATCTGGCTGGATGCCAATATTGCGGAATTTAAAAGACATGCAAAAACCCGTTTTACAAAAGATAATTTTGTTGAGGAAATTGAATTTGATTATCTGGAAATGCATGTAATTGAGGAAGATTAAAAGGCAGAAATATATAAAAATTTATAATTTTTTATGCACTTTTTTTTATAATATATGATATAATCAGGATAAAAGGATTAAGGGTGATTAGAGAAGGAAAAAATTAAGAAGGAAGGGGTTCGATGGGGAAAAAAGAAACACTAAAAAACGAGACGATGAAAGAAGATGTTGACAGCTGGGAAACGCTGATGTTTTTATACAACTCAGCACTCAAGGAAGTTGGTACAAAATTAGATATATTAAATGATGAATTCGTTCACATACATAAGTACAATCCAATTGAGTATATTAAGAAGAGTATCAAAACACCGGAAAGTATTGTAAAAAAACTGAAACTGGACGGGCATGAAAGCACTATCCAGAATATGCTTGCATATGTAAACGATATTGCGGGAATCCGGATCGTATGTTCTTTTACATCTGATATATACCGGCTTGCTGGAATGATTGGAAACCAGAATGACCTGACGGTAATATCCATCAAGGACTATATCAAGCATCCCAAAGCGAGCGGATACAAAAGTTTTCACATGCATGTGACAGTGCCTATTTTTCTTTCCGACAGGGTAGTGGATACCAAGGTTGAAATCCAGATCCGCACAATCGCGATGGATTTCTGGGCAAGTCTGGAGCATAAGATTTATTACAAATTCGAAGGAAATGCACCGGACTACATCAGCAGGGATTTGCAGGAATGTGCGGAAATCGTATCCAGGCTGGATATGAAAATGCTGCAGTTAAATGAAGCCATTCAGGAAGAAAAGGAAAAGCAGGACAGGAGACAGCGGCAGGGAGAGGCATCTTAGGTATATATTTGAAATCTTAAAAAGCATCGGATAAAAACAGCAGGACAGAGGTTCTGCTGTTTTTTTGCCGTATTTTTTCCGGAAAAGGGTAATAAAAATTTCCCATCTGTGCATACTATTTCCGAAAATATTAAAAAGAGGGTGGAGCGTATGCAGAAAAAGAAAAAAGATGTAATTCCGGTCCGCAGATACAGGATGATGCTGTTATTGCTTCTTTTGGCGGTAATAATGATTTTTACCTGTTATATATTCCATGAGGGTAGTAAAAATAAAAAGATAAAGGATGCAACCCTGGTAAAAAAGGAGGTGCAGAAGTTTGAAAGAAAAACATGAAACCGTGTATGTGAAGGCGGACAGAAACAGTGTCTGTACGAACCCGCAGATTAAAATTATGGACGTCATGTCTGTCCAGTGTCCGGACCCTGCAATCTGTGCCGGGATAAAAAATAAAACTCTTTATACTTTTGACAGGAAGGATACTTCTAAGAAAAAACGGATTGAGGTATTTTCGATTCTGAATGTAATTGATTTAATCCAGGAGGATTATCCGCAGGTGGAGGTCGTCAGCTATGGGGAACAGGATTTTGTGGTGGAATATGTGCAGATGCCGGTTTCGCCAAAATGGATGGAAATTGTAAAGGTGATACTGCTTTGTATAGTCACTTTTTTCGGCGCGGCATTTACGATTATGGCGTTTAACAACGACGTATCGGTAGGGGAGGTTTTTGACCGTTTTTACAGGCAGGTTATGGGGGTGGAAAAACCGAATGTGACAGAAATTGAAATTTTTTACTGTCTGGGACTTGCGGTTGGAATTTTAGTATTTTTCAACCATATTGGAAAGAAAAAAATCACTTCTGATCCGACGCCGATTCAGGTAGAGATGCGTAAGTATGAAAAAGATGTGGATACGACCTTTATCGAAAACGCTGGACGGAGGGGACATGAGCATGATGTGGACTAGGCATATTCTGATGGCGGTTGTCGTGTTTTTTTGCGGAACGGCAGTTTCCGCAGGAACATTCGCATTTCTGCTTGTAATTGGCGTAGTACCGCGGATGATCAAAAAGATGAATCTGGCAAAGTATGTAATCAGCATTGAAAACGCCATTATTTTAGGTGTACTGACAGGGGCGGTGTTTACTGTCATTGAATGGCAGGCGCGTATTCCGGCGGCATGGGCCGGGCACCTGATTCTTTCCGTATATGGAATGATTGCGGGAATTTTTGTCGGCTGTATTGCGGTTGCACTTGCGGAAATTTTAAACACATTCCCGATTATGTTCCGACGGCTGTATATAAGCCGGGGATTAAGCTATATTATGATTGCCATGGCACTTGGAAAAATGATCGGCTCGTTTTATTATTTCTTCTGTGGATACGGGCTTCCGGAGTACTGGTAGGAGAACTGGCGGAAGTTTCCAAAAGGGTTTACAGAAGCTGCTTCTTTTGCTATAATAAATGCAATCAGAAAGCAATAGTTTTAAGGAAGCGGGGTGATGGTTATGCCAGTTAATGAGAAAGAGTATAATGGCAATCTGTTTGACCAGTTGACAATTCTGGATGATATTGAAGAGGTTGCAGAAAAAGAAAATGCAGTGGAAACCTTAAAACTGATTCAGAAAAAGAGAAAACAAATCGAGCGCAAACTATACCAGAAACCGCCCCTGGTAAACGGTTAAACTGAATAAACCATAATAAAACCAGATGCAAGGTCTTCAAACATAAGATTTTCCATCTGGTTTACTTACTATGTAATGCTAAAGGAGAGTATAAATGGCAGATAATAACCAGGTGATTGCCGAAGTGAAAAAGGTCATAAAAGGAAAAGACAATATTATTGGAAAAATATTTGCGACGATTCTGGCAGGCGGGCATATTCTTCTGGAAGATATTCCGGGGGTTGGAAAGACAACTGCTGCTATGGCGTTTGCAAAAACCCTTTCCATGGAATATAACAGAGTGCAGTTTACGCCGGACGTGCTTCCGGGTGATATCATGGGGTTTTCCATGTATAATGCAAAGACAGGGGATTTTGAATACCATAAGGGGGCGGCATTCTGCAATCTTTTTCTTGCTGATGAAATTAACCGTACTTCCCCGAAAACACAGTCCGCGCTCCTTGAGATAATGGAAGAAAAGAGGGTAACGGTGGATTCGGTAACGAGGAACCTGCCGGAGCCGTTTACTGTAATTGCCACGCAAAACCCTGTGGGTTCCTCCGGAACCCAGATGCTGCCGGAGTCGCAGCTTGACCGTTTTATGGTCAGGCTGTCCATGGGTTATCCGTCCCATGAAGCTGCAATTGAAATTTTAAAGGGACAGGAGTTTGTTCCGTTAAACAGCGTCAGGCAGGTGATGACGAGGGAAGAACTTATCGCAATGCAGAATAAGGCAAATTCCCTTCCGGTGCATGAAAGCATATATGATTATATTGTAACCCTTGTGGAAGAAACCAGAAAGAGCGAATACTTTTCGCTGGGGGCAAGTCCCCGCGGTGCAAATGCGCTGCTTCGGATGGCACGTGCGCTTGCTGTATTAAGGAATGCGGATTATGTGGTGCCGGAGGATGTGACATCGGTCTTTTATGACGTGCTGGGACACCGCGTTAAACTGTCCACAAAGGCACGGGCAAACAACATGACAATCGAAACCGCGCTGGCAGAGGTACAACGGAGTGTCCGTCTGCCGCGTACATAGGAGGAATTATGAGGCAGATTATCAGCTTCCTGCGGTACGGAATTTTGTTTTTGGGGAATCTTTTTCTGCTCCTGTTTTTACATTCGTATTTTAATTTTATACTGTTAATCGTGCTTCTTGCCATGCCGTTTCTTTCAGCAGGCTGTGCGTTTCTTGCACTGCATTCGCTTGAGATTTCGTTTGAGGGGACTAAGGAACGCCTGGAGCTGGGGGATCCGTTTCTTTTAAAAATCACAGTCAGAAATAACAGTATTATTCCGCTTTTAAATGTGTGGCTTACGCTTACGATGGAGAATAAGTTTTTTGAAATAAAAGGAACGCACAGGTTAAATATTCCGGCATTTGTGGTGCGGAAAAATGAAATAAAATACGAGCTTTCCAGTAAATACCTGGGTGTCATCTCAGCGCAGGCGTCAGAGATTATGGTGATGGACTGGCTGGGCTTTTTCCGTTTCCGTAAAAAAATTTCCCTGCTGAAGGAATATGTAGTCATACCAGACAGCCATTTGTCCGTGGAACCGGAAAGCGCAGCCATGGAAGCCGGAATGACCGAGGCGGAGGAAAATCCAAAAAAAGGCTATGATTTTTCCGAGGTTACGGATGTACGCGAGTACCAGCCGGGGGACAGGCTGCAGAATATCCACTGGAAGCTTACTGCCAAAAAAGACGAGCTCATGGTAAAGGAACGGGAAAGCCTTTCTTCGAACCGGCTGCTCGTGTTTGTCGAGCTTCTGCAGGATGAGGGCATGGTGTTAAATGATATTTTAATGGCGGCATACGGCATGGCGCGTCATCTTCTGGATAACCAGATTTCCTTTGAATTAAAATACTGGAGTGTCAGGACACAGGAACTAAAAGCCGTCACAATTTTAAATATAAGTGAACTGGACGACTGGATGGAGCAGATTTATTATGAAACGGCCTACAGGGAAGACGGACTTGGAAGAAAGGTGATGCGGCAGCTATTTTTGGAAAGCAATTTTCTTGTAATCAGCAAAGCGGGAAGTATGCAGGGGGCAGTTGTTTTTTCATACAAACAGAGTGTTGAGGGAAGGATATGCGAAGCATAAGAAAGAAAAAAGACGGTGCAGCAGAAGAGGTGTATCTTTGTGAGGGACTTTCACTGGCTGCCCCGGTGTCCATGCCAAAACTGAATAAATCACTGGAGGTATTTACCAAGGGTGCGCTGGAGGTTTTAATTGTATTCGGCGCGATAGGGGGCTTCATGTCAAGTATTGGCATGGAAGAAAAAATGCCCCTTATCCTGCTGTCCTATATTCTGATGGCGGCATATTTCAGTAACTTGTTCCGTACCAAAAAAATATGGCTCAGGGATATCGGTTATATTGCCTATCTTGCAGTCTTTTTTATATTTGTGGCGCTTATGCGCCGGTATGTCAACAGCGGATTTTATGCACTGATGAATGAGCTTCTGATAAAAATCAGTAACTTTTACAATGTAAGCGACATGAGGGTATTCCAGGAAATAATAAGCGACAGAACAGTTACGGTTCCGCTTGCCGCAGTTTTTGTCGGGAATGTGGCAATTGTTATTTTAAATATTTTCCTGTCATATTTTATGAGTGAAACGGCAGCAGTGATATTCGGGCTTCCGGTGTTTCTGGTTCCCCTGTTTTTCAGACAGGAGCCCAAAATCATTTATGTAATCTGTGTGTGCGCGGGAATCGCCGGTGTCTTCGCCCTGAAAGAAAACAGACATTACAGGATTCCGAAACATAAAGAACAGTTTCTGGTAAAGGAAAATGGCAGGATGAAAGAAATCGCTTACGGCCAGTCCGGTAAATCCGCAGCGGAAATGACCCTTTGTTTTATAATCCTGAGTATGTTTATTACGTTTCTGGTAAATATGGCTGTCCCAATGAAGGAATTTTCTTATAGGGAAAAAACAAGCTCGCTCAAATCACAGATTGAGCAGCCGCTTGGTAATTTCCTGCTGTACGGGCTTTCGGCGCTTCGGAACATGCCGAATACCGGCGGGATGTCAGGTGGAAAGCTCGGGGGCGTTTCTTCCGTGCTAAATGACAACAAAACGGACCTTACAGTTACGTGGCTTTTGTATTCCACTGAGCCGGTTTACCTGCGTGCGTTTGTCGGCTCTGTTTATGCGGGGGACCACTGGGAAAAAGATGAAGAAGGACTCCTTCCAAATCCCGAAAAAACAGAAGAAGACAAGGTGCGGATGGAAGTCAGAAATGAGGATGCGGATGAGAGATATCTGTATATTCCACCCAATGTGGATGCCGGACCTGAGGAATTAGACCGTTATCAAAATGAGCAGGGAATAGGGTGGAAACAGACTGAAACCTATGAATTTTCACCGGATAACCGGCCGGTGGATAAGACCGGCAGTGAAGAATATCTGCACATACCGGAGCAGAACAGGGAAGTACTGGAAAAATTCTGCAAAGACGCCGGGCTGCATGGAAGCGGAAAGGAAATTGCAGAACAGCTCCGCAGTTATTTTGAAGAAGAATATACCTATACCCTGCATCCCGGGGCAACGCCGTATGAGGCCGATTACATCAATCATTTCCTTGAAAAAACCAAAAAGGGGCTCTGTGCCCATTTTGCGTCCGCAACGGTTTTAATCCTGCGGCAGATGGGGATTCCGGCGCGGTATGTGGAAGGATATATGGTGGATTATGTGACCGTGATGGAAAAGGGAAAAAGGACAGATAAATCCCCGGCTGATTACTATACCGGGGAAACAGATCCGGACGGTCCCGCCGTGGTTTCAGTGGAAGTGCCGGACGGCAATGCACATGCATGGGCAGAAGCGTATCTGGACGGACAGTGGCAGGTCGTGGACGTGACGCCGCCGGCAGAGGAGGAAAATGTGGAAACCAATGATTTTTGGGCGATGGCGGGAATCAGCCTGTTTGATATGGGTTCGTCTGACGGCGGGGAAGCGATGGGCGCATTATCCGATACCGGAATCAGCATGGCTTTGGATGCAGGAGTGGGAATCCTGGGACTGTTTACCGGAGTTATAGTGGTTTTTGCGGCGCTGTTTTTCGGACGCTTTGTTTATAGGAAAGGAGTCCGGATTGCCGGATGGCACAGACAGGGCGAGAAGGAAAATACGATTGCGTATTATGCGTATCTCTGTGATTTCATGCGTTTTGCCGAACCGGAATTTGACAGGGCAGACAGCCATTATAAACAGCTCAGGGTAATCGCTCCCTCTGGCAGCCGGGAAGAACTTATGAAGTATGCCAATATGCTTGAAAAAATATCCTACAGTACTCATGAGCCGCCGGAATCACTTGCGGAATTAAGAAAGTCCTTAAAGGAAATGCTAAAGCAGAAAAAGAAAACGCTGAACTGGAAAAAACGGCTGTTTTTATTCTGGAAATTATAGGCGGGGATGGGAGGAAGAACAGATGGTGCCATACATTGCCAGACAGAGCGTGATTATAAAATGCAGTATAAAAAAATCCGTTCTTCTCGGAAACTATGAGTTTTATTATGCAGCGGGACTGTTTAAGAAACTTTACGGGGGAGAAATCCATGCAGACATGCCTCCGGAGGAACTTCTTTCCCGCATTCAAAAAAACGCGGATATGGTTCTGGCAAAGGATGAAAAAGAGGAGTATCTTATTCACCTGCTAAAAAATTATGAAGCAGGAGAGGAGCAGGATGAACAGATGCGGCTTCTGTTTCGGTGGGGGGAAACAGAGCCGGATATGTGGAATACAGTGACGGATTACAGCCCAAAGGAGCAAAAATAAGACATTTAGCAGAATAGTACCAGTTTTTGCGTGAATATGACAAGATTAAATCTGGAAAAATATATATACTGATTGTATCAGAAAAGAGGAAACTGGAGGGTAAACACATGACACTATCAAAAATCGTATCCTTAAAGTACAACAAGACAATCGAAAAATGCAGCAATGAGGAAATTTATGCAGCGCTTCTGGATATGTGCAAGCTGATGTCGGAGGACAAGGTAAGCAATGAAGGAAAGAAGAAGCTGTATTATATTTCGGCTGAATTTTTGATTGGAAAGCTTCTGTCCAACAACCTGATTAACCTGGGGATGTATGACAGGGTAAAATCAGAGCTTGAGGCATCCGGAAAGTCACTGGCTGAAATTGAGGAAATCGAACTGGAACCTTCGCTGGGGAACGGGGGACTGGGACGACTGGCCGCCTGCTTTGTGGATTCCATTGCAACACTCGGCTTAAACGGGGACGGGGTTGGATTAAATTACCATCTGGGACTGTTCAGACAGAAGTTTGAAAATAACTGTCAGAAAGAGCTGCCAAACCCGTGGATTACAGAGCAGAGCTGGCTGACAAAAACGGATATTACCTATCCGGTACAGTTTGGCGGTTTTACCGTACAGTCCAGACTCTATGATATAGATGTAATCGGTTACAACAGCCGTACCACAAAGCTTCGTCTGTTTGATATTGAATCCGTGGATGAAAGCATTGTTGGCGATTCAATTGACTTTGACAAGGAAGATATCTGGAAGAACCTGACGCTTTTCCTGTATCCGGATGATTCGGACGACAAGGGACGTTTACTTCGTGTATACCAGCAGTATTTCATGGTAAGCAACGCTGCAAGGCTGATACTGGATGAGGCAGTGGCAAAGGGGTCCAGTCTGCATGACCTTGCAGATTATGCAACCGTCCAGATTAACGACACTCATCCTTCCATGGTGATTCCGGAGTTAATCCGCCTTCTGCAGGAAAGAGGAATCCTGATTGACGAGGCGATTGCGATTGTTTCTAAGGTATGCGCATACACCAATCATACGATTCTTGCGGAAGCCCTTGAGAAATGGCCGATTTACTTTATGGACAAGGCGGTTCCGCAGCTTATGCCGATTATCCGTGAGCTGGACAACCGTGTGCGTGCAAAGGTCAGTGATGAAAGCACCTATATTATTAAGGACGACCTGGTACACATGGCGCACATGGATATCCATTATGGATACAGCGTCAATGGTGTTGCATACCTGCATACGGAAATTCTTAAGAACAGTGAGTTAAACAACTTCTACAAGCTTTATCCGGAGAAGTTCAACAACAAGACAAACGGTATCACATTTCGCCGCTGGCTGATGTGCTGCAACCCGCAGCTTTCCGCACTGATTACAGACCTGATCGGGGAGGGCTGGAAGAAGGATGCCAACGAGCTTGAAAAACTTGGCAATTTCGTCAATGACGATTCCGTGCTTGAGCGTCTGCTTGCAGTAAAGAACAATAAAAAGACTGAGCTTAAAAATTATCTTAAGGTGACACAGGGTATGGATTTTGACGAGAACTCCATCTTTGATGTTCAGGTGAAGAGACTGCATGAGTACAAGAGACAGCAAATGAATGCACTGTATGTCATTCATAAATATTTCGAGATTAAGAACGGAAAGAAACCGCAGACACCGATTACTGTATTTTTCGGGGCAAAGGCAGCACCGGCCTATATCATTGCAAAGGATATCATCCATCTGGTTCTCTGCCTGCAGCAGATTATCAACAATGATTCGGAAGTAAATCCTTACCTCAAGGTGTTTATGGTAGAAAACTACAATGTAACTCTTGCAGAAAAGATGATTCCGGCATGTGATATTTCCGAGCAGATTTCCCTTGCTTCCAAGGAAGCATCCGGAACCAGTAACATGAAATTCATGTTAAACGGAGCTGTTACGCTTGGCACAATGGATGGGGCAAACGTAGAGATAGCGGAACTTGTCGGTGATGACAATATCTTTACCTTTGGAGAGGATTCCCAGACTGTTATTGACCGTTATGCAAGAGGGGACTACAAGTCAAAGGATTATTATGAAAAGAATGAAGATTTAAGGAAAGCAGTTGACTTTATAATCAGCGACACGGTAACGGGTGTTGGAAACAAGGAGAAATTAGAGCGTCTGTATAATGAACTCCTGAACAAAGACTGGTTTATGACCTTCCCGGATTTTGACGAGTATGTCAAAACAAGGGAAAAGGTATATGCTGCTTATACAGACCGTAAGGAATGGGCAAAGAAAATGCTTGTAAACATCAGCAAGGCAGGTTTCTTCTCATCCGACAGAACCATTGAGCAGTACAACAAAGAGGTATGGAAGCTGTAATAGCATAAGTAATACCTAAAACAGGAAGAACAAAAAGTGTTCTTCCTGTTGTTTATATTAGAGGAAAGCCCTTGCTGCAGCCGGCTGTCTATTCAAACATATACCGGAAATAAGATTCCTTAAACGCCGTATAGCTGTTTCTTGAGATGGGAATGACAACATGGTTAAAGGTCGTAATTTCAGATCTGGAAAACTGCTTTATACAGCCCAGATTCACGATATAGCTGCGGTGGCAGCGGCAGAATCCGGCTTCTGCCGAAAACACTTTGGCGCAGCTGGAAAAAAGCTCGTGGGCGACAATCGTTCTTTTGTCCGCCAGGTGAAAAAGAACCTGCTTGTTCTGCGCCTCAAGATAATCCACGTCTGCAACAATAATCTTCATAAAACCGTCCCCGGTCTGCGCGGTAAAGATATTTTTTGGCAGGTTTAGCATTTTCAGGAAGTCATCCAGTACACCGGAGAGTTTTATTCTGTCTACAGGTTTTAACAGATAGTTGAAAGCCTTCACTTCATAGGAATCCACGGCAAACTCCCTGGAGGAGGTCAGGAAAATAATGGGAACTGTCTGATCCTGGCTTCTTAATTCCCTTGCCGTGTCCATTCCGTTTAAAAGGGGCATGATTATGTCCAGGATAATCAGATCCATGCATTCCTTCCGGTGCGTGTCAATCAGGTCATCCCCGTTTGTAAACTGGAAAAGAGTAAGATTTATATTGTTTTTTTCTGCCCACTGGTTTAATATGGCGCAGACAGAATCAATAAATAATTCTTCATCATCACAAACTGCAATTTTCATCATTTGTCACCTCAGATTATAATTCTTAAAAGAAACAGGTTGTCTGTAACGGAAAAGCAGTACTGCCCGTTCAGCTTCCCGGCATAATAAACCATACTTTTTATGCCGATACCGTGTCCGGATTCGCGGGAAACCGGAATTCCATCCACAAAAACCGGAACATCTTCCACCGGGTTTTCAAGGGAAAGCAGAAGATGGCTGTCCCTGACGGAAATGGCAAGCTTTGCCCATTTGTCATCCGATTGGAGTTTTTCGAGTGCATGCATGGCATTTTCGAGTGCATTGGATAAAATCGTACAGAACGCAACCTCCTGGCATGGGAGTGTTTTTCCCACGGAAATATTGCATTTCAGCGAAAATCCCCTGTCTGTAAAACGCATCTGGTAAACCGAAACCACAGAGTTCAGCATGTCATTTTTGCAGTAAGTCGTAATCATGGTTTCGTCATAGGATGCGCTGATGTCCTGTATATAGCCGACTGCCGCATCTGTATTTTTGTTCTGAAGCTGGGTAAGGATTAAATCCAGGTGGTGGCGCATGTCATGCCTTAAAATTACCAGTTCTTTCTGGCTGTGCTTCATCTGGCTGATTTCGTTTTGTATGGAAAGAAACTGCATTTCCAGCAGCGTGTTGTACTGGTGGACCTCCAGGCTGTTTTCGTATTCCCGGAAATAAACCAGCAGAAAAAGCAGGTAGCCGATACAGTAGACAAACCCCGTAAATTCCGAGGCTACCCGGCTGCCGGAATAGAGCAGGTTTGTAAACTTGGTGGCAACATAGTCAAAAACATAATACAAAAACGGAAGGGCGCCAAACAGAAACAAGTCCCTTTTTTTCTTCGCAAAAATCATTTCGGTCGTATGGCATACATACCTGCATAAAAGGAAAAGAACCGTTGTGGTTGTAATAATTCTTGCAATATAATAGCATTCCGTCAAATCTGTCAGGCTTAACACAAGCAGACCGACCCAGTTGCTGATCTGGCAGCACAGATAGGCGGAAAATACTGAGATACAGCTTGCAGTCAGCGGATATTTGTAGTATAGTACCAGAAACAGAATTAATGGGAAATGCGTAATAAATGGATAAAGCTGGAAAGAGGTAATTTCTCCGGACGCCAGAATGGCTATGGCGTGCAGAATTCCAAGAAAGCCGCAGTAAGCCGTCAGTATAATGATATTTTTCTGGTTCTGTTTTACCCCGAGAAAAAATGCGGACATATATACTCCGAACATCAGTGTGGTAATATTATGCAGGGCAGATAACGATGATACAAACATCCCTTGCCTCCTTCTCTGTCGTTTACCTGTATTCCCATTATAAAAGATTTTCACCGGAATGACAACCGGACGGCATGTTATTCACACCATATAATTACCATTCGCGCCGGTTAAAAAAAACCGTGGAAAAAACAGTTATAATGTAACAATCATAAAAAAGGACGTCATGGAAAAAAGTACCAGTTTTACACATGAAAATTTTATGATATATTTAAGACTATACTTTACTAAGAAAAGAGGAAATTATGAAAAACAGAATGAAAATACTGGCATGGGTTCTGGCGGGAAGTCTGTTTTTGTCTCCGGTTCCGGTGGCAGCACAGACAGAAGACGCCCTAAAACAGCAGACAGTAGAAAACACGGATGAACCACAGAACACGGATGAACCACAAAAACCAGATGAACCACAGAACACGGATGAATCGCAGAAAACAGATACAGCGGATACACCGCAGGTTCCGGAAGAACCGCCCGTCAGGGAAAAAATACCGGTCAGATGCAGTCTGCCGGATATTGATACAGATGAAATTCTCCTGACATGGGACGCAGCAGTAAACGCGGTGGAATACCGGATTCTGCAGGAAACCGACGGGACATGGGAAACGGTGGAAACGACGGATGATACAGAACTGTTAATTGTCCTGGAAAAGAAAGACTGTCTCTTTAAGTACCGTATTGTGGCAGTTGACGTGGAAGGAACAGAAATTGCGCAGTCAGATGATTTTCTGGCGGGGGTTCCGAAGACAGGCACACTGGCTACCACGGCACAGTCAAAAACAAAGGTGAAGTTAGGCTGGAAAAAGTCAAAAATTGCACAAAACTACATTGTTTACCGGAAAAAAGCCGGGGGAAGTTTTAAGAAGCTTCAGACTGTAAAGAAATGCAGTATAAATGACAAGGTTTCCTTTGGAAGCAGCTATGAATATAAGGTTGTTCCGGTCTATACGGCAAAAGAAGGAACCATAAAAGGTAAAGCGGTAACTGTCAGGTATAAAAACAACACGTTTGTTTCCATTAACCACCAGAAATATACCTATAAGGAAATGGAAGGGGACATGAAGGAGCTGAAAGCCAAGTACAGCGATTATGTACAGATGACCGTTATTGGAACCTCCGGGCAGGGACGCAGGATTTACGACTTTGCAATCGGCAGTCCAAATGCAAAAAAGAAGCTTCTGGTTGTCAGCACCCTTCACGCAAGGGAGTATGTTGCGACAGTGACCTGTATGTCGCAGGCGGAATATTATCTGTTAAACTATAACCGGGAAATTGACGGTAAACGTCCATCCAGAATTTTCGGCAGCTGCCAGGTACATTTTGTAATGATGGCAAATCCGGACGGGGTAACCCTTTCACAGAACGGGCGGTCCACATGGAAGGCAAACGCAAACGGCGTGGATTTAAACCGGAATTTCCCTTATGCTTTCAAAAAAACAGGAAAAAGAGGAAGCAGCGGATACAGTGGCAAAAAAGCCGGAAGTGAAGCGGAAACAAAAGCCATCATGAAGCTGACGAAGGACTTGAAAAAGCAGGGGCTTGCCGGTGTGGTAAACTATCATGCCATGGGTTCCATTGTGTTTGGAAGCTATTCCGGGAACAAGAAGACGAAAAAGGCAATTACGGACATGTACAAAGTGGCACGCAGTACGACCGGGTACCGGGACGAAGGAGGATATTCCTCCGGCGGCGGTTCCTATGGCAATTACAGGGAGTATGTTATGTATACCCTGAAGATTCCGAGCATCACCATCGAGGTGGGCACTACCCCGTGTCCGGTTGCTTCGCGCTATTATTCAAGAATATGCAGGCAGAACCGGTATGTGGTACTGCGGGAGGCTGCATTGTTTCAGAAAGGATAACTTATGAAAACAAATAAAAAGATACGAAGGATTTTATGCGGATTTTTTGCTGTTATGTTTCTTTTTGCAGGAACGGTCCACCCGGAAACAGTGGAAGCCAAAAAACTTTCTTATTACATAAAAGTAAACCGCAAACAGAATGTCGTGACAATTTACAGGATGAATGACAAAGGCAAATACACTGTTCCGGTTAAGGCGATGCTCTGCTCCACGGGCGCGCATAATTCAACGCCCACCGGAACATTTTCCCTGAAGACGAAATACCGCTGGCATGCGTTGTTTGGAAATGTATACGGACAGTACTGCAGCCGGATTACCGGAAGGATTTTGTTTCATTCGGTATGTTATGATTCCGCAAATCCGTCAACACTTGACTACAGGGAATACAATAAGCTGGGAAAGCAGGCCTCGCACGGCTGCGTAAGGCTGACGGTGGAGGATGTCAAATGGATTTACGACCATTGCCCGTCAGGAACAAAGGTCACCATTTATGACGGCAAAAATCCCGGCCCGCTTGGGAAACCAGAGACGATAAAAATCAAAGCGTCCAGCAAATGCCGTGGCTGGGATCCGACAGACCCGGCTCCTGGCAACCCGTGGCATAAGATAAAGCCAGTATTTAAGGGATTAAAAAACCGGATTGTCGAACGTGGTTCAGAGAAAATCAACCTGAAAAAAGGAGTTACCGCTACAGATTACAGGGGGAAAAAGCTGAAATTTAAGATCAGTGGAAAATGTGATGCAAAGAAAGCCGGAAAGTATAAGATTACCTATACAGCGGAAGATGCATGGGGAAACCGGACGCAGAAGAAAATTACCATTACCGTAGAAGATACCACAGCCCCGGATATCCGGCTGAACGGGGAAACCCTTAAGATTACGGGAGAACTGCCTGAAGATGAACTAATAGAACTGCTTAAGCAGAATGTTACTGCAGATGACAGCGGCGAGGCGCTTTCCCCGGAATACATAACCGTTGAAGCAGGGGAACTGCTGCAGGCAATGGCATCACAGACATATGGAATCTATACGGTCACGGTTTATGCAGAAGATGAATATAAGAACCAGTCAAAGGTAATGAAGTTTAAGGTGGAGTATGCAAAACCGGAAAGCGTACCGGCAGATGAACCAGAAAGCGTACCGGCGGATGAACTGGAAAGTTTTACATTGTAATCCGGCAAAAAATCACTTATAATTAATAATACACAGCCGGATTACATAGGACGGGAACGTCCAAAAGGAGCAGACATATGAAAAAACACCAGTTAAAATATCAGACTGCAGCTGTCATTCTTATTTTTGCGCTGTCATCCGCGGCATGTGGAATGACAGACGAAAAAAACCAGGATGCATACCGTCAGTATGGAATAAACTGCATGGAAAACGGGGATTATGAAAATGCAGTCAAATCTTTTCAGAATGCGTTAAACCAGTCGCTTGGCAAAGTGGGTGAAAAAGAAATTGACATCTGCTTTTATAAGGCAAAGGCACAGATTTACAGCGGGAATGCAAAGGATGCGCTGGAAACGTATACCGCAGTCATAGATTATAACCAGGATGCAAGGGCATACTACCTGCGCGGACTTTTATATTTTGATATGGGACAGACAAAAGAAGGACTGGATGATTACAAACATGCGGTGGAAGAGGACGGGGAAAATTATGATCTTTATATCGGAATATACGAATCCTTAAGCCGGCATGAGCTGGATGAGGAAGGGCAGAAATACTTAAATTCTGCCATGGAAATCAAAGGAAAAAAAGCAAGGGACAGTATGTACAAAGGACGGATCAGCTATCTTCTGGGAGACAATACTTCTGCAATTGATTATCTGGAAAAAGCAAAAGAGTCCAAAGAACCGCTTGCCGCCTATTATCTTGGACTGGCATATGAGAAAGCCGGAGAAAAGGACAAGGCGAAGGAGTGTATTACGGAATACATAGACAGCGGGGCAGCCACCTCCTATGAGCTTTATGAGCTTGGCATGAAAGAAATGGAAAATGAGGATTATAAGGATGCCAGTACCTATTTTGAAGCAGGGCTTAGCCTGGAAGAAATTCCGAACCAGCAGGAACTGATGAAAAGCGCAATTGCGGCCTATGAATACCGCGGAAAATTTAAGACCGCGAGAAAAATGTTAAATGAATATCTTTCCCTGTTTCCTTCGGATGAGGAAGCAAAGCGTGAAAGCACATTTTTGGAGACGAGATAATGCATGAAGTAGGGCAGATGGAAGAAAAACTGATTTTAGTCGGGGTCAGTGAGCAGGACGGGGATGATACCGAGGATTCCCTTCTGGAACTTGCGGAACTGGTAAAAACAGCCGGGGGCACGGTGGTATCCACCCTTGTGCAGAAGCGTGAAATGGTGCATCCGCGCACCTATGTGGGAACCGGTAAAGTAGAAGAGATTGCCCGGCTGATTGAAATTCACGGGGCAGACGGAATCGTCTGTGATGACGAGTTATCCCCTGCACAGATGAAAAATCTGGAGATGGAGCTTTCTACGAAGGTAATGGACCGTACGCTCGTTATTCTGGATATATTTGCGGCGCGTGCCACAACCAGCGAGGGCAGAATCCAGGTGGAACTGGCACAGCTTAAATACCGCAGGAGCCGTCTGGCAGGACTGGGAACCTCATTGTCAAGGCTTGGCGGCGGCATCGGTACAAGGGGACCGGGCGAGAAAAAACTGGAAACCGACAGAAGGCTTATAAATGACCGGATTGCACAGTTGAACAGTGAATTAAAAGAGGTGGTCAGACACCGCGAAGTGAACCGTTCCAGACGTGAAAAGAATAAAGTTCCGGTGGTTGCGATTGTCGGTTATACCAACGCCGGAAAATCCACACTGTTAAACCATCTGACAGATGCGAAGGTGCTGGAAGAGGATAAGTTGTTTGCAACACTTGATCCGACCACGCGCCTTCTTACACTGGAAAAAGACCAGCAGGTGCTTCTGACCGACACCGTGGGTTTCATAAGAAAGCTTCCGCACCATCTGGTTGAGGCGTTTAAAAGCACGCTGGAAGAAGCAAAATATGCTGATTATATTTTTCATGTGGTGGATGCTTCAAATCCGCAGATGGACAAGCAGATGCATATAGTATATGAAACGCTTGACCGTCTTGGTGTAAAAGACAAACAAATAATCACACTGTTCAATAAAATGGACCAGAGGACAGAGGAAGAACCGCTCAGGGATTTCAGGGCAGACCATACCTTGTTTATCTCTGCGGCGTTTGACCGTGGACTCGAAGAAGTGAAAGTCCTTCTGCAGGAAATCCTGCGGGATGACAAAATCTACATTGAGCATGTCATCCCGTATGCGGATGCCGGAATCATCCAGAAAATCCGGCAGTCCGGTGAGCTCGTAAAGGAAGAATATGTCCCGGAGGGTATCGCCATCCAGGCATATGTCCCCATAGAACTATATGGGAAATGTAATGCCCTGTTTTCATAGGGCATTACATAGGGCATTACATTTACCCTTTTATTTTTGTGCATTTTTCTTTGCATTCGCAGCCCTTTTACGCATGGTAGGATCCAGAATCCGCTTGCGGATTCTGAGATTCTTCGGTGTGACCTCAAGAAGCTCGTCCGTATCAATAAAGTCCAGTGCCTGCTCTAAGCTTAAAATACGCGGCGGAACAAGGGTAAGTGCTTCGTCTGCGGAAGAGGAACGGGTATTGGTCAGATGTTTCTTTTTACAGACATTTAATTCAATATCTTCCGCTCTGGAACTTTGTCCGATAACCATGCCGGAATAAACCTTTTCACCAGCCCCGATAAAGAGCGTACCGCGTTCCTGCGCGGAAAACAGCCCGTAGGCAACGGATTCACCAGATTCAAATGCAATCAGGGAACCGGTCGCGCGGTAAGATATTTCCCCGCGGAAGGGTTCATAACCGTCAAAGATGGTATTAATAATCCCGTTCCCTTTTGTGTCTGTCAGAAATTCCCCACGGTAGCCAATCAGGCCCCGGGAAGGAATCTTAAATTCCAGACGGGTGTAGCCGCCTGCAATGGAACCCATGTTCTGTAATTCCCCCTTACGCTGCTGCAGTTTGGAAATGACAGCGCCGGAAAACTCGTCCGGAACATCCACATAGGCAATTTCCATTGGCTCCAGAGTTTTCCCGTTTTCATCTGTTTTATATAAAACTTCCGCTTTGCTGACTGCAAATTCATAGCCTTCCCTGCGCATGTTTTCAATTAAAACAGACAAGTGGAGTTCTCCCCTGCCGGATACTTTTAAACTGTCAGGACTGTCGGTCTCCTCAATGCGCAGGGAAACATCCGTATTTAATTCACGGAACAGACGGTCACGGATGTGGCGGCTGGTTACATATTTTCCTTCCTGCCCCGCAAGCGGACTGTCATTGACAATAAAATTCATGGAGATTGTAGGCTCCGAAATTTTCTGGAACGGAATCGCCACAGGATTCTCCGGGGAGCAGATGGTGTCCCCGATATGGATATCCGCGATACCGGAGATTGCAACGATGGAGCCGATGCGGGCTTCCGTTACATCCACCTTGTTCAGACCGTCGAACTCATAAAGACGGCTGATTTTTACTTTTTCTTTTTTATCCGGATCATGGTGGTTGACAACAACCGCTTCCTGGTTTACTCTTAAAGAGCCGTTATCTACTTTTCCGATGCCAATCCGTCCGACATATTCATTATAATCAATTGTGCTGATTAAAACCTGGGTACTGGCATCAGGATCCCCGGTTGGTGCAGGAATATAATTGATAATGGTTTCGAAAAGCGGCGTCATGTCCTTTTTTTCGTCATCCAGTTCCAGCATGGCATAGCCGTCCCGGGCGCTGGCATAGACAAACGGGCAGTCAAGCTGTTCATCAGATGCATCCAGATCCATGAACAGTTCCAGCACCTCGTCAATGACTTCTGCAGGACGGGCTTCCGGACGGTCAATTTTATTAATGCAGACGATAACCGGAAGGTTCAAAGAAAGTGCCTTCATTAAAACGAATTTGGTCTGCGGCATGGTTCCTTCGAATGCATCCACCACCAGAACAACGCCGTTTACCATTTTGAGTACGCGTTCTACCTCGCCTCCAAAATCCGCATGTCCGGGTGTGTCGATTATGTTGATTTTTTTGTCTTTGTAAAATACTGCAGTGTTTTTGGAAAGGATGGTAATACCGCGTTCACGTTCCAGGTCATTGGAATCCATGACACGTTCCTGAACCTCCTGGTTTTCACGGAATACGCCGCTTTGCTTTAAAAGTTCGTCCACAAGAGTTGTTTTTCCGTGGTCAACGTGGGCGATAATTGCTATATTACGAATATCTTCTCTTGTTGCCATATGCTGCCTTCTTTCTTATAATGTACTTATGGCATATGCCATAACCTGTACTATTTTACCATAAAACTGCAAATTCGCAAGATATTTTCGAGTATTTAAGACTTTTGCACATTTTTCGATTCACTTATCGACAAGGTTTGATAAAATCTACTAACCATAAAATGGTAAAACAGAACTCTAACAAATATTTCCACAAAAGGAAGGGAGAAAATTCATGGCAGATAAAATGTTTGAAAACAATCAGGTAACTATTATGGGAGAAATTGTATCGGACTTTACCTACAGTCACGAGGTTTACGGGGAGGGGTTTTATGTAACAGAGATTTCAGTAAACCGCCTGTCGAATTTTGTCGATTATATACCGGTGATGGTATCAGAACGGCTGGTCGATGTACACGAAAATTATGTAGGGCAGAACGTCTACATTACAGGACAGTTCCGTTCGTTCAATCGGCATGAGGAGCATAGAAACAGACTGGTTTTATCCGTGTTTGCGCGCGAATTTGAAATCGTGGAGGAACTGGACAGCGAAAATGCGACAAACCAGATTTTTCTGGACGGCTTCATCTGTAAGGATTCGGTTTACCGCAAGACACCGCTGGGACGCGAAATTGCGGATCTTCTTGTGGCGGTCAACCGTTCCTATGGAAAATCCGATTACATACCATGCATCTGCTGGGGAAGAAATGCCAGGTTTGCAGCGGGCTTTGAAGTAGGGACGCATGTACAGATCTGGGGCAGAATCCAGAGCCGCGAATATGTGAAGAAGCTGAGTGAAACAGAGGTGGAGCAGCGTGTGGCATACGAGGTATCCGTCAGCAAAATAGAGTTTTTGGAGTAGGACTTGTATTTCTCCTCCTTTTGTGGTATCTTACATACTGTCTGGCACAATAATGGTCTGCCAGGCAACGGAGGTAAGCTATGAGTAAAGGTGTCGTACAGATTTATTATGGGGAAGGGCATGGAAAATCCACTGCTGCCATCGGGAATGCAATCCGCGCGGCAAGTGAGGGGAAAAGTGTAATCATTATCCAGTTTTTAAAAGGCAAAAATGAAAAAGTTCTCCAGTTTCTGGAACGCCTGGAGCCGGAGATTAAGATTTTCCGTTTTGAGAAATCAAGTGAGAGGTTT
>CAYNOE010000012.1:21902-25779 GCA_964398745.1 uncultured Lachnobacterium sp. | reverse complement strand
TGATGGATTTATCCGTACAAAACCAGAAACTGGAACCGTCCCTCCGCGCTGCCCTTGATGCCACGCCGGAAGAATTAGCCACTTCCACCGATCTGTCCACCGGAACCAGCGAAGAACTGTGGACCGTAATCCTTTTATACAGCGGTACAGCTGCCATGGTGCAGGAAGAATTCCCCGGTTATTCCTTTACCTTCCTGCTTGGGAATTACGCCATTGCAGAGCTTCCGAAAGATGCCGTTTCCTCCCTTGCCGCCTCTCCCCTGATTATTTATGTGGAAAGACCGCGCCGTCTGTTTTTTGAAGTGCTGGATGCAAAGCGGAGCTCCTGCATCAGTTCCCTGCAGGAAAATCCATCCCGTGCCTTAAGCGGCAAAGGCGTGCTGCTTTCCGTCATTGATTCCGGCATTGACTATATGCATCCCGATTTTTGCAATCCGGACAAAAGCACAAGGATTCTTGCGCTGTGGGACCAGACCATCCCTCCTGATGCATCCAAAAACCGCTTCCCTCCTGAGGGATATTCCCTTGGCACATTGTATACTGGTGAACAAATCAATGCCGCCATAAATGCCGCAACGCCGCAGGAACGTTATGAACTGTGTTCAAGTGTTGATTCTTCGGGACATGGCACGCATGTCACAGGAATCGCTGCCGGAAACGGACGCGCCTCCTCGGGACGTTACCGGGGTGTTGCATATGAGGCCTCCCTTCTGGTCATCAAGCTTGGTTCCCCGGGACCGCGCGGGTTTCCGAGCACAACACAGCTTATGCTCGCCGTGGATTTTTCCATCCGCTATGCCATTTCCCAAAGGCTTCCTCTTGTGATCAATTTAAGCTTCGGGAACACTTACGGCTCCCACAGCGGCACTTCCCTGCTGGAAACCTATCTGGACCATGTATCCGAACTGGGCGCAGTCAGTATCGTTGCAGGAAGCGGAAATGAGGGGAACAACGGCGGGCATGCCGGAGGACGGCTGGCAGGCGGGGAAACCAGGCATCTGGAATTTTCCATCGGGGATTATGAGCAGTCCCTTTCCATCCAGATCTGGAAAAATTACTGGGATGACATCCGTATTGTACTGCAGGCTCCCGCCGGAAAGGGAACCGTTACCATTCCGGACCGGCCGGGAAGCTGGAGGTTCCGTGCAGATGACACGGCTCTTCTGGTTTATTACGGCGAACCGTCCCCGTACAGCCTTTACCAGGAAATTTATCTGGATCTGCTGCCTGAAAAATCCTTTATTTCCACCGGCATCTGGAGCTTTACCTTTACTGCACAGACGGTCACGGACGGAATTTATGACCTCTGGATGCCAAGTGCGGCCGTCCGCGGTCTCTCCACACAGTTTCTCACTCCTGCGCCGGAAATTACGCTTACGATTCCATCCACCAGCGCAAGGGTCATTACAGTCGGCGCCTACGATGCAAAAAGCAATACTCCCGCCCCGTTTTCCGGCAGGGGCTTTACCTGGAATACCAACCAGGTCAAACCTGACATTGTCGCCCCGGGCGTGGATATCACAAGCTGCGCAGTGGGCGGCGGATACGAAACAAGAAGCGGCACCTCAATGGCTGCCCCTTTCGTATCCGGAAGCTGCGCGCTTCTCATGCAGTGGGGGATTCTGGATGGAAACGACCCGTTCCTCTATGGGGAAAAAATGAAATCGTACCTGATCCGCGGTGCAAAACGGCTGCCCTTCGCAAGCGCCTATCCCAATCCGCAGACGGGCTGGGGCGCATTATGTGTGGCAGAAAGCATTTCCGGCGTCTAAAGCTGAAAATGCAAATCTGAATATCTACTTTATTTTTATGGACAAACGGACGGATTGCTGATATGATAAAAAGGTAAATTCAGGAATTTTTATGGTAGGGTGGTTATATAATGAATCTGTTATTTCTGGGACTTGGAATTTTTACGCTCGGCTTAATCGCAGTCGCTTTATTTCTTCTGCTTATGGGGGACGGCTCCCGTGAGCAGAAGCTTATGCAGTATTTTCTCGTGGGCTCCCTCGTGCAGAATGCCGGATACCTGCTGGAGCTGACCGCTCCCACGGTCGAGGCCGCCATTGTCGCGACAAAAATGCAGTATCTGGGCTCCCTTACCATTCCGATTTCCTACTGCCATTTTATATTTTCCTACTGCTATGAGAAAGAGCCTGTGAAGCTTCTGCATGCCATCAAGGTAACAAATCTTTTTGCACTCTGCCTGATTTATACCTGCGAATGGCATCATTTCTATTACCGCGACATCCAGTGGAAGCATACTGCGGACGGGCACGGCTACCTGAACCTTGTCTACGGACCTGGTTACCAGTTTCTTATGGTCTGCGGCATAATCCTTCCGTATGTGCTTTCTATGTACGCATTAATCCGCGTATGCATGAAAAAACCGGCGTATGCATCCGACCGTAAATACAAACTGATCCTCGTTCTTACATGCCTGCCGGTTGTCGCGCTTTTTACCTATTCCACGAAGCTGACCTATGTATATGATCCGACGCCGGCGGTGATGGGACTTGCGCTTTCCATTGTCGCAGTGCTCATCTGGAGCAGGAAGGTATATGATTTCAAAACCCTTGCCTCCGAAATCCTTCTGGACAGCATGGGTGATGGCATGCTCGCACTGGATGAATACAAACGCATTGCAAACTACAACCCTGCCGCTGCCGGTATTTTTCCGGATCTGGATTCCGGGAGCCTTGGAAAAAATATCACGGAGCTTTCCGGGTTTCCAAAGGAAATTCTGGATGCAGCCATCCAGGAGGATTTCCAGTTAAACGGGCGCATTTACCAGGGACATGTCCAGCAGATTCTGGACAAACTCGGCAATAACAAGGGCTACGTCGTTCTGATTCTGGATATTACGGAAACGAAAAACTATATCAAAGAAATCAAGAGAGTGCAGGAGCAGGCGGAGCAGGCGAACCTTGCAAAAAGCGCATTTCTCGCCAATATGTCCCATGAAATCCGCACACCAATGAACGCAATCATCGGACTGAGTGACATTATCATGGAAGAAAGCAGGGGCCGCAAGGTGTACGAATATGCCTGCGATATCAAAACAGCTTCCCACAATCTGCTTTCGCTGATTAACGATATTCTCGACTTGTCCAAGGTTGAATCCGGCAAAATGGAACTTATCCCTACGGAATACCACCTGAAAACGCTGGTAAATGATGTGCTAAATATGATGGATGTTGTTGCCTCCCAGAACGGACTGATGATTAAAAGTGAATTTGACATGTCACTTCCGTGCCGTTATCTTGGGGATGAAGGCAGAATCCGGCAGATTCTGATCAACATTGTTAATAATGCATTAAAGTTTACAAAAGAGGGTTATGTCCGAATTGCAGTAAAAGGAGGAGAGCCTTCCGGCGATCCCAAAACCAGATGGCTGCGTTTTTTTATTGAGGACAGTGGCTGTGGGATTCGTGAGGAGGATCTCAGGAAAATTTTTGAGAATTTCAGGCAGGTCGATTCCAAAAGAAACCGCAGTGTGGAAGGCACAGGGCTTGGGCTTTCCATTACCAAACGGCTGGTAGAACTGATGGGCGGTACAATCCGCGTTGAAAGCGTATACGGCGAGGGGACGACTTTTATCGTGGAAATCCCGCAGAAAATTGTGGACGAACGCCCGTTATCCGAAGTTCCGGAAGAAAAAACTGCAAAGGAAGAACCTCTCGATCCGTTTGTTGTGGACGGATACCGTGTCCTTGTCGTGGATGACAACCTGATTAACCGCAAAGTGGCAAAGGGTTTCTTACAGTCCTACGGCTTTATCATTGATGAAGCCGAAAGCGGGGCAAAAGCCATTGAGCTTGTGAAAAATATTTTTTATGATATTCATAACAATGATAATAATACTAACAGAAAATCC
>CAYNOE010000012.1:0-21892 GCA_964398745.1 uncultured Lachnobacterium sp. | reverse complement strand
TTATGATATTATATTTATGGATCATATGATGCCAGTAATGGACGGCATTGAGGCAGCGCAGATTATCCGCAGGGACTGCGGGGAAAACGGCAGGCGCTCTGTGATTATCGCACTGACCGCAAATGCCATGGAAGGTGTAAAGGAAACCTTTCTTTCGAACGGATTCCAGGACTTTGTTACCAAGCCTCTGGAACGGAAAGCATTGCATGAAACCCTTTTAAAATGGATACCGAAGGAAAAACGGACAGCCGGCACTGTTCAGGATGCAAAAAGTGGAGAAAATTTTCAAAGTT
Organism: uncultured Lachnobacterium sp.; assembly: GCA_964398745.1. GTDB lineage: Bacteria > Bacillota > Clostridia > Lachnospirales > Lachnospiraceae > Roseburia. The sequence continues at coordinate 21,599 of CAYNOE010000012.1, read as the reverse complement.
TCCAGATTGATGGCATAGACACAGATGAAGTGGCGATACATTACTCCGGCACCGCAAAAGACTACACAGAGCTTTTAAACCTGTACTGTCTGGACGGGGAACGAAAGCTTAAGGTTTTACAGGACTTGTGGGAAAAACGTGACTATAAAACCTATGGCATTGAGGTACACGCCTTAAAAAGCGCATCCGCCAACGTGGGCGCCATCCATCTTTCAGACAATGCAAGGGAGCATGAAATGGCGGTAAAACGGGGGGATGAATCCTTTGTAAACGCCCATGTCATGCAGCTGCTTGAAGAATACAAAGAACAGCTTGAACAGATCCGGATTTTCCTTGCAAAAGATACAAACTCCGGGCAGGATGCCCCAAAAACAGACACGCTGGAAACTGGCGATCTGCTTCTAAAGCTTCAGGATGCGCTGGACAGCCTTAAAAATTTCCGTTCGAGGGACTGTCTGGAAAAACTGGAGGACATTCTGCATTTTCTGCTTCCCCCGGATATGGAAAACACGCTTCTTGAAATACAGGGACAGCTCAAATTATATGAAGACGAAACCGCCGAAAACATGCTTGAAGATTTAGTCGGCAAACTGAAGTCAAATACCCCGCAGCAGGCAACGGGGCATGACTTAGCTTCTTTTTAACAAGTTCGCCCCAGAGGGGCGCTCGCGGCAGTCGCCAAATGCCTGCAGGCAGTCACTTGGCTCGTTGCTCGCGGGAATAAACAACGAATAAGGAGGTCTGTGGCAATGGCACAGAAACAAAAAATACTGGCAGTGGATGATAACAGCATCAGTCTGGCTACCATCGAACAGGAACTGAAATCAGAATACGAGGTCATCCCCATCAATTCCGGCATACGCGCCCTGCAGTATCTGCAGCACGAAAAACCGAACCTGATCCTTCTGGATATCCAGATGGCATTAAAGGACGGCATTGAAACACTAACCGAAATCCGCGAGATGGAAGGCTGCCAGGATATTCCGGTGGTCATGCTTTCCTCCCGCGGAGACAGGGAAACAATCATCAAAAGCTCGCAGCTGGGTATTTATGATTACGTACTGAAACCATTTAAAAAACAGGATCTGCTCGCACGAATTGACCGTATACTTAAGAATCCCTGCTGAAAGTCCAGAGATTCTTAATCTGCGTCTGTAATCTGTCCCAGTCCCACAGCACCTTACTTCTTGCAATGCTGTTCGGGTCGCGGACAGTGATTTTTCCATCCACAACACCGGAAAGAACAATAAAATGCCCCTGCGTGGTAAAATCCCCGGGACGCATACTGCAGATGACCGGCTCCCCTGCCTGAAGGTGTTTAAACACTACCCCCTTGTCCAGGCTGACTTCCATACCCCGGATTCCAAACAGGCTGCTCCCTTCTGTCATCAGGTTCCATGTTGTCCCGGTTCCCGGCTTATAATACCCGTGCTCCATTGCATATTCCGCAACTGCATCCGGCGTAACATCCGGATTTCTTGTCAGCGCATACGAAACCATCGAAATGCAGGTTGGCGCGCACCCGGACAACGCAATACAACTGTCCCCGTAAGGCACATATCCCCAACGCCTGTCCCACTGGGTAAAAAGCGGAAACGCTTCATTCTTCTCCTCATCTGAAAAACCTCCCGTACTTACCGGCTCGCTGTCCAGATATCCCTTTACAAACGAAAGCATCTCCGGATTATTGCAAAGCGCCGCAAGAAGTTCTTTCGGATATGCGTCATAATATTTGCTTATTTCCCTATATTCTTCTTTTTCTGATGCAAGCTTATTAATTTTATTTTTAATTTCATCTTGTTCCATTGCAACTGGTGCAACTAACGAAATATCTTCTGCATCAACATATTTTTCCTTCTCATTCATATCCGCATAAGTCATACTTCCGAGGTCTGAAACATATGGTTTCAGGGCGTGAACAAGAAAATTAATTCCACATATAGCAATTCCAAGCAAAACTGCAAGCTTAATCCGCACAATCCTGCGTCTTCTTCTCATCTTTTTCCTTCTTCTGTCCCTTCTCATTTCCTCTCTCTGTTCTCCCATATCCATTTCTCCTTTTATATGATATAAATTTGTGTAACTATCCAAAAACCCCCTGGAATAAAAAAAGCTGTGTCCCATTAAAGCCATTATAACAGAACACCGCTATCATTTTTTTAACATATTCCTACCTAAAACCCACAATTTTCTCCGTTTTTTCTTAAGATTTTATGAAGGACGCACCACATAGGGCAGAAATACCGTAAACATGACCATCTCATCCGCACTTTCTGCCATAACGGACCCTCCATGCCGCTCCACAATTTCTTTTGCAATCGCAAGCCCCAGTCCCGAACCTCCGGTAGAAGAAGTTCTTGAAGAATCCAGCCGGAAAAACTGGTCAAAAATCCGGGAAAGCTTGTCCCTGGAAATCGTTTTGCCATGATTTGTTACCTGAATACGCACTCCGTCTGCGTCAGACTGTAGTCCGAGAAAAATTTCCGTTCCATAGTAACTGTAATTCACCGCATTGCGCAGCAGATTGTCAAATACGCGCGAAAGCTTGTCCCTGTCCCCAGAAATTACCACCCCCTGCGGAATTTCCGTGCGCAGCACCAGTTCCTTTTCGGATAAAACCGGGGCGAACTCACTTGCAATCTGCTCCAGCATCATGGTGAGGTTGGTCTGTTCCAGTTCCAGCTGGATAGTTGTAAGGTTAAACCTTGTAATATCAAAAAACTCATTAATCAGTTCTTCCAGCCGTTCTGCTTTCTTTAATGCAATCCCCGTATAGCGCGCCCGGGTTTCTGCAGAAATCTGCGGTTCTTCCGCCAGAAGCGTCAGATAACCAATCACGGATGTAAGCGGTGTTTTCAAATCATGCGCCAGATAAACCACAAGGTCATTTTTTCGCTGCTCCGCTTCCTTGGCCGCACGCATATTGCGCAGTGACTGCTCACGCGCCAGGTTCAGTTCATTCTGGACATCAGCCAGTTCAGGAGAAAGGGTAATATACACCTCCGTTGGACTGGAAAGGGATTTCGCTGCCTCAATTACATCATCCAGATAATACAGTGTCTGTTTTACTGCCCGGTAGGTAAAGAATACAAATCCCAGAATAATGACTAAAACAATCAGCTCCGGCGAAGAATACTGTAATGTCTTTAAAAGATGATATGTTCTGCTGCCCTCATACCATGTAAAATGAGTACAAATACGCCATGCCAGAAAAAAACCGCCAAACAGAATTACCAGAAGAAATAAAAGAGACAAAAGAAACCGGACAAACACATGCCTTGCAATCTGTGAATAGCTTCTCTTTGCTTTCCTGTTCAATATCTGTTACTCCTTCCTGCTGTCTTACACTTTCTCTTTCGGCAGTTCCTCCAGCATATAGGTATTATAAAATTCTTCCTGCGGAACAGGCTTTCCAAAAAAATACCCCTGTATCATTTCTGCCTTGGTATTCTTTAAAATCTCCACCTGTTCTTTGGTTTCAATTCCTTCCACAATGCAGTGGATGCCCAGATCATTAATCATGGACGTCATATAATCAAGCACCACCCGGCTTTTTGGGTTTTTCGTAATCTCCGTTACCATGGAACGGTCGATTTTTGCCGAGTCAAAGTCATACTGGATCAAAACGGCAAGGTTGGAATAATGGCTTCCAAAATCATCCATCGACAGACAAAATCCCAGTGATTTCAGATGGTTTGCCACATTTTCAACAAGCATATGGTCCATATCCCCGACTGTTTCCGTAATCTCAATATGTATCAGATCTCTCGGAATTGAATATTCCTCTGCCATCCTGCTGACTTTTGCAATCAGCTCCGGATACATAATGGTCTTCTTGGAAAAATTAACGGAAATCGGGATCATCCTGCGTCCTGCTTCCATCTCCCTCTTCTGATACTTAAACGTTTCTTCCAGTACAAAAAGATCCACCATATGTACCAGATTATACCGTTCCAGCACCGGAATGAACATCCCCGGACCCACAATCCCAAGCTCCTTATCTATCTGACGGATCAGTGCCTCCGCCCCTTCGGTAATTCCGGTATGGATATCCACCTTCGGCTGTAAATAAACCAGATACTGTCCGCGGTCCAAAAGATCCTGAACTTCGTCAATTACCCCCTGCTCCAGCCGCTGCATGACCGTCATTCCATGCAGAATAGTGCGTTTGTCATTTTCCATGATCATCTCGGCTTCTTCAATCTGGCTATGAAAATTCACATTTGCACTCCAGCTGAAACCCATGGAGACCGCAAACGGCAGTTCTGAAAGCTTCTGCTTAAACTCGTCCACCCTGCCGGCAAACTCTTCCTTTTCCATATCCGGACAGAAAATCAGCATTTCGTCCTCATCATAACGGAAAATCCTGTAACCGGCAAACACGCTCTTTAAAAATTTTGCCATTTCCACCAGTTTCTTACTTCCGTAAAAATAGCCGAACTTCTCATTTAGTTCCGCAAGATGGATAATATCCACAGTAATAATGCCCAGAGAAGCATAGCTGTCATCTCCGTGCTCCTGCGTAAAAAGCACAAAACTGTTGCGGTTCCAGAGATTTGTCAAATGGTCATGTGTGGTTTCATATTCAAGCTGCTCCAACACACTCTGCCTTAAAATCCGCGTGGTCATATATTCACCAACAAGTGAGAGCAGTTCTGACTGTGTTTCATTGGAGCGCGGATTTAAAATGAGCAAATAACCAACGGACTGCTGTCCTTCCTGCAGCGGCTCCACCAGCTTCCACCGCCCGTCGGATGCCACCTCGGAAAGTCTTCCGTCCTCTATTGCCGCCACAACCTTTTTTATCCAGTCAGCTATCGCCTCCTCATGAACCTCCATCACCTGGAACCTGTCTTCTTTCCGGTATGCCAGCATTGCGGCTTCAGCCGCAAAATACTTCTGCAAAGAGCCAAGCGCCTGTTCCATCCCTTCTCCAAAACCCTTGTCCTTCATACTCGTTAAGCAGCTTCTTAACTCAATTAACAAAGATTCTTCTTTCTTATATTTAATTTCCTTTTCATCTATCCCCATAGCCATTCCCCTTATGAACCCAAAATTTTCTCAGCCACCTCTGTCAGTTCCGGTAATCCGTGAATTACAGGAACTTCCCCGTCAATCGTCCCAAATCCGTATGCCGCATGGATAAATTTAATCCCGGCTTCCCTGCTGGCTTCATAGTCCCCCTGGATATCCCCCACATAAACCGCATTCTCCAGCTTGTTTCTGCGGCATATCAGGGCGATATTCTTTCCTTTGGAATTATTGTTATTCCCATAACATTCATAATCTGAAAACAGATAACCAAACTGGTAATATTCGAGAAACGACTCAATATATCCCTTCTGACAATTGCTCACAATATACAGATGATGTTTTTCTTTCAGGGCATCCAGAGTCTTCTGCAGACCCGGATACAGGGTTCCGCCATGTGTCCTTAAATATTCATTTTCCTCTTTCCCGCAGATTTCAAGCAAAGCTGCCCGTTTATCATCAGGCAGATCCGGAAAAAGGATTTTGGAAAGAACGTCCATGGTCTTTCCCATCACCGCCTGCATATCCGCCGCTGTAAGTTCTTCCCTGTGGTAACCATATTTTTTTACTGTCTGGTTCCATGCAATCGCCACCTGTTTTGAAGAATCCCAGAGCGTTCCATCCATATCAAAAATTATGCCTGATTTCATACTTCATCAATTGCCTTTCCAATATCACTTCGCATATACTTATTTTGGAAGGAAATCCATTCCGTTGCAGCATACGCCTTACTTCTTGCTTCTTTTAAATCATTCCCCTTTGCGGTAATGCCAAGTACACGCCCTCCGTTTGTTACAATATTTTTATTTTCATCAAAGGCTGTCCCGGCATGGAAACAGTAATATTCCTTATTGTCAAACTTCTCAAAGCCCGTAATGGCAAATCCTTTTTTGTAGGAAACAGGATAGCCGTCCGAAGCCAGCACCACACAGACCGCAGCATTGTCTTCAAACTGTAAATCTATTGTGTCCAGTTTTCCGTCCACGCACGCTTCCATAACCTCAATAATGTCGTTTTTCATGCGCGGCAGCACCACCTGTGCCTCCGGATCCCCGAACCTTGCGTTATATTCGAGTACCTTCGGACCGTCAGCCGTCAGCATAAGCCCGAAGAAAATCACGCCGGTAAACGGCCGTCCTTCCTTTGCCATCGCGTCCACGGTTGCCTGGTAAATATACTTTTTGCAGAACTCATCCACTTCCTTTGTATAAAACGGACTTGGGGAAAATGTCCCCATTCCTCCTGTGTTTAAGCCCTTGTCACCATCTTTTGCACGCTTGTGGTCCTGTGCGGAGGACATGATTTTTATGGTCTTCCCGTCCACAAATGAAAGCACAGATACCTCGCGTCCGGTCATAAATTCTTCAATGACCATGGTGTTTCCGGCATCCCCGAACTTCCTGTCCTCCATAATCGTTTTCACACCCTCTTTTGCTTCTTCAAGGGTATTGCAGATTAACACGCCTTTTCCCAGTGCAAGCCCGTCCGCCTTTAACACAACCGGCATTTTTGCATTTTCAAGGTAAGCCAGCGCCGCCTTCGCATCTGTAAAGTTTTCATAAGCAGCCGTCGGAATGTTGTATTTTTTCATCAAATCCTTTGAAAACGCCTTGGAGCCTTCCAGAATTGCCGCGTTTTTACGCGGTCCGAACACCTTTAAGCCCTCTTTTTCAAAGACATCCACAATTCCTCCGACCAGCGGATCATCCATTCCGACAATTGTAAAGTCAATCTCCTTTTCCTTTGCAAATGCCGCCAGCTTATCAAATTCCATGGCAGAAACCGGAACACATTCTGCAATTTTCGCAATTCCGGCATTTCCCGGCGCACAGTATATTTTATCCACACGCGGGCTTTTTGCAACGCTTGTAACAATCGCATGTTCGCGCCCGCCGCTTCCTACTACAAGAACCTTCATTTATTTACTCCTCTATCATCACTGTTTTATTAAATACCGCGACCTGCCCGTTTGCAATCAGGTGGATGGCTTCCGGCAGAATTTTCCACTCTGCCTCTTTCATAACGCGCCGCTGCAGGGTTTCCGGCGTGTCGTCCTGCCTTACCTCTACCGCATGCTGCAAAATAATCGGACCCGTGTCAGTCCCCTCATCCACAAAATGCACGGTTGCCCCGGTTATTTTCACCCCGCGCTCAAGCACCGCTTCATGTACCTTAAGACCATAATATCCCTTCCCGCAGAAAGACGGAATCAAAGATGGATGGATATTGATAATCCGGTTTTTATATTTTTTTACCATCTCCTGCGGAAGTACGACCAGAAACCCTGCAAGCACTACCAGATCCACGTCGTAGGAGTCCAGTGTTTCAAGTAATGCCCTGTGAAACTCTTCCCTTGTTTCATAGTCCTTCGGGGACACACAGACCCCGGGAAGGTTATTTTGCTCCGCCCTTATCAGGGCATAAGCGTTTATATTGTTACTGATTACAACCGATATTTCCGTGTTTGTTATCATCTCGTAGCGGATTGCGTCTATAATAGCCTGAAGATTCGTTCCTCCGCCGGACACACAAACTGCAATCCTTAACATATGCTTACCCCCTTTTCACCATCCTTAATCTTACCAACAACATAAGGGGTTTCTCCTGCTGCTTTGATGGCGGACACTGCTGCATCCACATCCTCAGGAGAAACTGCAAGAATCATCCCAAGCCCCATATTATAGGTATTGTACATCATCTGCTCCTCCACTTTTCCCTCCTTTGCCATCAGATTAAAAACCGGTGGAACAGGATAGCTGTTCTTTTCAATGACCGCATGTTTTCCGTCCGGCAGCATACGCGGGATATTCTCGTAAAAACCACCGCCTGTAATATGGCTGCAGGCCCGTATCCGTACCCCCTTGTCCTTAACGGATTTAAGTGCTTTTACATAAATTCTGGTCGGTGTAAGAAGTGTTTCCCCAAGAGTCGCGCCAAGTTCGTCATAATATGTATTTAATGCTTCCACTGTCATCGGAAAAATCTTACGCACAAGGGAAAATCCGTTGGAATGCACGCCGGAACTTGCAAGTCCTATAAGCACATCCCCTGCTTTAAGGTCTGCTCCGGTAATAATGTCCTTTTCCTCTGCAACGCCGACTGTAAAGCCCGCCACGTCATATTCATCCTCCGGCATCAGCCCCGGATGCTCTGCTGCCTCGCCGCCGATTAATGCACAGCCTGCCTGTGCACAGCCTTCTGCAACACCGCTTACAATGGATGCAATTTTTTCAGGATAGTTTTTTCCGCAGGCAATATAATCCAGGAAAAATAACGGCTCACCGCCTGCAGTTGCCACATCGTTGACGCACATTGCAACACAGTCTATTCCAATGGTATCGTGCTTATCCAGAAGAAACGCCAGCTTAATCTTTGTTCCAACCCCGTCTGTCCCCGACAGCAGGACCGGATTCTCCATATCCTTAATTTTCTTTAAGGAAAATGCTCCGGAAAAACCGCCAAGTCCTCCCAGCACCTCGGGACGCATGGTCTTTTTTACATGCTCTTTCATCAGCTCCACTGACCGGTATCCGGCCTCAATGTCCACACCGGAATTTTTGTAATCCATTATTTTTCCCTCCTCTTTTTTAAACATCAGTCCATTAGTAGTTTTTATAACCGTTTTCCTGCAGTTTTTTGTCCTTTGCCTGCACCTGTTCTTTTAAGTTCTTTGAATAGTCCTTAAGCCTTGCCAGAAGCTTTTCATCGCTGGTTGCAAGAATTTTTGCAGCCAGAAGTCCGGCATTTACACCTCCGTTAATTGCAACTGTCGCAACCGGAATCCCGCCTGGCATCTGTACAATGCTGTAAAGGGAATCCCGTCCCCCGAGGGACGTGGTATGCATCGGGATTCCGATTACCGGCATCGGAAAGATTGCCGCGCACATCCCCGGAAGATGCGCTGCCATACCTGCGCCTGCAATAATTACCTTAAATCCTTTTTCCTCTGCGGATTTTGCATATGCAAAAAACTCATCGGGCTCACGGTGTGCAGAAATAATCGCCATCTCATAACTCACTCCAAGCTGCTCTAAAATATCAGCCGCCTTTGCCATTACCGGCATATCCGAATCACTGCCCATTACAATTCCTACCTGTGCCATTTTTTCTTCCTCCTGACTATGTACTGCTGCCCATAAAGGGCAGGCATTTGTTTATTTTTCCAGCGGTTCATTAAGCGGTTCTGTGCCCGCCAGTACGAAACGCCCGTTTTTTATTACAGCTTCTGTTGTCCCGTCCGCACGGATGACCTCAATCACTTCCAGTTCATCATAGGGAATCGTGATATCGGTATGGCAGTTATAATACGCTTTCCCAATATCCTCCTTACGGAGCAGGGAAATTTCGTTATCCCTTGCCACAATTGCCTTGCCGTCCGGGTTATAAGTGAGCTGCTCCTCCTCATAGGTATAGCAGCTGTCCCCGATGGCAAAATGCGGACCTGTCTTTTCCGCAATCAGAATCGGAAGTTTGTCAAAAATCCCGTAATCCTTTGCCATGCGGTATGCCGTTGTATTCGTGCCAATCGCAAATTCACCCATTGGCAGCGTCTTATGATGGAATAACAGGTTGTCCTCAATATATTTTTTGTTTTCCGCCTCACTGTCAAAATTTGTGCAGGTATAATTGGCAACCATCCCCTGCGAAAAATCAAGTTCTAAATTTTCGTAATTTAATTCATTCAGGTAAACCTGTGAAACATGAAGCTTTCCCTCGGTTCCCTTTAAAACCGGTGTGGTGAATACTTCGCCGACCGGGATATTGACATCCGCCACACAGTTTTCAAATGCCGTTTCTTTTTCGGGATTGTCCAGCGGATAAATTTTTACATATAAATCTGTCCTGTTTTTGTCTGCACCTTTTATATGCACTCTGTCCGCCGTATCCAGTACATCAATAATCTTTTGCTGCATATCACGGTAAAGCATATAATCCAGCGTGTTAATTTTTACTGTTTCCCCGAAAATTTCAGGGAACTTTCCCCCGATGGACGGAACCGGATACGCAATGATGCTGAAACTGTGTTCCTCGGCATGAATATAGTGGTTCGTAAACCTGCTTCGTTCACTGCGTTCATGAACTGAAAGCTCCTGCTGCTTATCGGTAAATACGACACGTTCCTCCTTTACTTCCGGTGAAAAAGGCTCCATCCCAAATACATCAATCACGGCCGGACCCCCGTATTCCGGCGCTTTCTTTTTATGCTTTTCCCAGACGCTTCTATCCACCTCAAGCCCGCGCTCCACAATTGCCTTGTCAAGCCACAGTCCGGCATCTTCTTTGTGGTCATACACGTACTGTCTGTTCAGCGAAACTGAAAACGGGCGAAGAACCGGTTCCAGTCCCATTTTTTCAAAATTCCGGACCAGTGCCCGTACCATCCGCTCAAAGCCTATTGGATAACGGATTTCCACAATGGATTTTTTTGAAATGTCCTTTCCGGTCACCTCAAATCCAGTCCTGTAGCCCTCCGAAAGGGTATCTGCCATTGCCTGGATGTCTTCTTTGGGAATACGGCTTAAAAACTCCGCCGATTCCGTCTCATCCTTTCCAATACACATCCCGTAACGGTATAAATATGCCTGATGGCTTAAGTCCGAATCCATCACATGCCGCAGGTAAAAATCATAGCCGGTGTCAATTCTGCTTACGATTTCCCTCTCCCTGAACCGCTCCGAATAATCATGCATAAACGAATAAAGAATGCTTTTTATTTCTTTTTCACTGAGTTCTTCCGCATCCTCGAAACAGTTATAGATTTCCACAAACAGTTCCGCATAAATACAGAGAAACTCCAGGTCTCCCTCCATACAGTAGCTGATGACATTCCTGATCTGTGCCGCAAGGACGCACAGCGGCTGCCCGTAGGTTTTTCCCAGACATTTTACTGCATATGCAGGATTTAACCAGCTTTCCTTATAGCCCGGCTCCTGCACATTTGCATAAAGCAGGGCGTTTAACCGCACGCCCTGCTCGGCAGTCATCCCTGCGAGTTTTCCTTCTGCAGCTGCAGTGCCCAGACAGAACGCAACCTCAAAAAACTCCGAAATGCTGATAAAATATCCTCTGTATTCCTCTGCCACATCCAGCGCTTTTTCCCGGTTAATTTCTGCAATCCTTTCCTTTACAAGGGAAAGCCTTGGTTTAATTTCTTCGTTTGTATTCACATATAACTGCCTGTATCCCATAATTTTTCTATCCTTTTTGCCTGATGATTTCTGTCCTGTTACTGAATACGATTAGTTTACCCCATAAAGCCCCAGATATAACTTCCGCACCAGCACAAAAGTGCAAGCAGCGACAAAAAAAATCCCAGTCTCGGAAACAGCTTAAAGGAATTCTCCTCCTTAAAGGTACCTGCCGCAATCACAATTGTCACAAATGACAGAAGCATTGCCATCACGCCTGCGCTTCCATAATATGCGGAAAGCTTTCCATTCTGCGTAAATGAAAGATAAACAAACACCAGATACCAGACGAGCAGCAGCGCCGCCATCAGGCTTGCCGTCATGCCCCGTTTCGAATGGGTTTTTTCTGTAAACTTATATGAATTGCGCCGCCTTCTATTTCCCATACGACCTTTATCCCTTCCGTTTTGTTTCCTTTTTGTAACTATTCAGAACCCCGCCTCGTACATTCGCAAAACCGCACGGCCAGTCGTGCCTTCCATGTAATAAGGAGGAACCCGATTTGCGGGAAGATTCCTTATTACCTGCTTCCTTTTACTCATGTACGGGGCGGGGGCTCTATTCGAGCCACCCTGGAATAAGATAAACAGACTCTTACATGCAGGCATGACGATTCTGCTTATCTTATTTCAGGGAGTTCTGAATAGTTACTCCTTTTTTATAATTTTATACACATGCCGGTAAATGATATAGATTATCCTGTATACAAGATATCCCGACAATCCGCCCAGCGTGTTCAGGAGAATATCATCCACATCAAACACTCCTGTATGGCTCACGAACTGCACTTCTTCCACAAGCAGGCTGAGCAAAAAACTTTCCACAAGCACAACAAAAGATTTCTGCCATTTTCCAAACAATGCCGGAAGAAAAAATCCAAGCGGCATAAAGGCAAGTACGTTTCCAAACAGATTTATCACAGCGGTCCGGATATTCTGCCCGTTTCCCCGGATATTTCTGATATCACGTTTAATCTCCGCAAACAGTACCCGGTTAGTTGCATTTATTCCCGTCCGGTTATCTGAAAAAAATAAAAAATAGACCAGCAGAAACAGATAAACCACAAACAGGATCTTAAGTATTGTCCTGTGATTTCTACTTGCAGCCATACTGCAAATAATAGCTGTCAATTGCTTTTTTTATTGTGTCGTCAATTATCACTCTGCCCTGATAATCGCGATTATACAGATACTCTGTCACTTCTTCCATTGTAACGATTGCCTTTGCCTCAAAACCATACTTTTCTTTTATTTCATCAAGCGCACTCATCTTCCCGCCAAGCCCGACTTCCATGCGGTTTAAGGAAACCATAAGTCCTTTGATGGTAACATCCGCCTGCGCCTTTAAAATGGGGAATGTTTCTTCTATGGACTTGCCGGATGTGGTTACATCCTCAATAATAACCACGCGGTCGCCATCTTTTAATTTACTTCCCAGAAGGATGCCGGTATCCCCGTGGTCTTTTGCCTCCTTCCGGTTGCTGCAGTAGCGGATTTCTTTTCCATACAGCTTTGCATAGGCAATGACACATGCTACGGAAAGCGGAATTCCCTTGTATGCCGGGCCAAAAAGAACATCAAAATCATCCCCGAAATTTTCATGAATTGCTTTTGCATAATATTCACCCAGCTTCATAAGCTGCGTTCCAGTCACATATGCGCCGGCGTTCATAAAGAATGGCGATTTTCTCCCACTTTTCAGGACGAAATCGCCAAATTTTAATACATTGCTCTCCACCATAAAACCGATGAATTCTTCTTTATACTGCTCCATGCTTTCCCAGACCTCCAATTTCCCCATGCGGCCGACACCGCATTTTCTTCATCTTATCATATAACACAAAAACATTCAATTAGTTTTTCACAGCGCCTGTCAGTTCCCTGATGTCGGATATCTGATACTTTTTCATATAATCCCCAATGCCGTCTACCACCTTTTCGGTAACGGCCGGATCCGTAAAATTCGCCGTACCGACAGCGACCGCAGCCGCACCTGCAAGAATCATCTCAATGGCATCCTCCGCATTCATAATCCCGCCCATTCCGATAACCGGAAGCGATACTGCCCGCGCGGTTTCATAAACCATGCGAACCGCAACCGGATGAACGGCAGGTCCCGACATGCCGCCGGTTTTATTTGCCAGGACAAACTGTCTTTTGTGAATGTCGATTTTCATTCCGGTAATCGTATTGATCAAAGAAAGTGCGTCCGCGCCGCCTGCTTCGGCTGCCTTTGCAATCTCCGTAATATCCGTGACATTCGGCGTCAGCTTCATAATGACCGGCTGCCTCGCATGGCGCTTTACTTCCTTTGTTGTTTCTTCAACCAGTTTCGGATTCTGGCCGAACGCAAGTCCGCCCTCTGCCACATTCGGACAAGAAATATTAATTTCCAGCATATCGATATCTTCATCCGAAAGACGCTCCACCACTGCAATATATTCTTCCAAAGAATGTCCGCATACATTCACAATTATTCTGGTATCATATTTTTTTAAAAACGGGATATCACGTCTGCAAAAGAGTTCCACACCCGGATTCTGCAGACCGACTGCGTTTAGCATTCCGCCATAAACCTCTGCCACACGCGGCGTTTCATTCCCGTTCCACGGTACAGCCGATACTCCCTTTGTCGTAACCGCACCAAGTTTGTTTAAATCCACAAACTCACTGTATTCCGCACCCGAACCAAAGGTTCCGGATGCTACTGTCACCGGATTTTTCCACTCCACCCCTGCAATGTTTACGGACAAATTCATGTCAGTATTACCTCCTTTGCGTTGAATACCGGACCCTCCTTACAGATACGTTTGTTCTTTACATTTGTATGCGAATCCTTTTCCCCTGATTCACAGACGCAGGCAAGACAGGCACCGATTCCACACGCCATGCGTTCTTCCATTGAAACAAAACATTCCAAGCCATTTTCCTTTGCATATGCCGCAAGCGCACGAAGCATCGGCAACGGACCACAGGAATAAATAACTTCGGCATCCAGCTGGTTTTCCCGTATGGCATCAAGTACATTTCCCCTTGTTCCCACGCTTCCATCCTCTGTTGCCACAAAACATTCTGCCAGTTGCTTAAATTCATCCAGAAGAAAAACCGAATCATTCCTGTATCCCATAATAATTTGAAAATCTGTTTTTCCCTTAAGTTCCTTTGCAAGGCCAAGCATCGGCGGTATGCCGATTCCTCCGCCGATTACAAACGCTTTTTTACCCGGCAGTATATCAAAACCGTTTCCCAGGGGCCCCATCACCCGGATTCTGTCGTTTTTTCCAAGCCCTGAAAATTCTTCCGTTCCGGTATGGTTTCCCGTAACTCGGTACACCAGACGGATAGTTCCCTCCTGCCTGTCAATTCCGCAGAGACTGATGGGACGGGGCAGCAGCTTTGACGCATCTCTGCTGTATACGGATACAAACTGCCCCGCCCTTGCTTCCATTGCAATTTCCGGCGCATACAAAAGCAGGTCATAAATACTTTCTACTATGTTCTGCTGGTTTACCACCTGCGCCGTTATCATACTTTTTTTCATCCTTTATCCTTTCCCTTACGGCAGACCGGCTGGCATATTTAGTGCATTGTTTATATCCGCAATCATATCCTCTGCTGCAAGCCTTGAGGCATCCGCAAAGTTTTCGCCGGTAATCCCCTTTTCCCTATATTTATCCTGCTTCCATGCAGCAATGATTCCGCGGGAGGAATTTACAATCGCACCCAGACCGTCCCTGTCAAAAAAATGTACAAGGTCTGCGCCTTTTCCTCCCTGCGCACCGTATCCCGGCACCAGAATAAATGCCTTTGGCATAACCTTTCTCAGCACTTTTCCCTGCTCGGGATAGGTTGCTCCTACAACCGCGCCCACATAACTGTATGAATCCCCCATGCATTCACTGCCCCACTCTGCGACCTTTTCGCCGACAATCTCATATAGGGGTTTTCCATCCACCAGACGGTCCTGGAAATCACCGCTGGACGGATTTGAGGTTTTCACGAGAACAAATATTCCTTTCTTTTCTTCCCTGCATACATCAACAAACGGTTTTACACCGTCAATTCCCAGATAAGGGTTTACCGTTGCAAAATCTTCTCCGAATCCTGTGAGAGACCGGCTTCCAATTTGTACCTTTCCAAGATGTCCTTTGGCATATGCCGCGGAGGTTGAGCCGATATCCCCGCGCTTGATATCACCAATTACAACCAGACCTTTTTCGTGGCAGTAGTCCACGGTCCGCTGGAATGCCTCCATGCCTTCCAGCCCGAACTGCTCATACATTGCAATCTGTGGTTTTACTGCTGGAACCAGGTCATATATTGCATCCACGATCTTTCTGTTATACTGGAAAACGGCTTCCGCAGCTCCTTTTTTTGTTTCCCCGTACTGTTCATACGCTGCATTTGTAATATGCTCCGGTATATAGGACAGCATCGGATCCAGTCCCACAACTACAGGCGCATTTTTCTCTTTTATTTTTTCTATTAATTTATTAATCATATTTATTTTTCCTTCTCCGTCTCATTGTAAATCACTTCCCCGTCACAAATCGTACACTTCACCCTTCCAGTCACTTTTCTTCCATGAAACGGCGTATTGCGCGCCTTGGATGCAAAAGTGTTTTTGTCAATGGTATAGGTTTCCTTTGGATCAAAAACCACAATGTCCGCAGCTTTGCCCGGCTGGATATCCCCCTTGTCAAGCCCAATAACCTTTGCGGGATTATAGCTCATTTTTTCCGCCATCTGCATTGGCGTCAGATACCCGCCCAGCACCAGTTCGGAATAGGTCAGGCATGCGGCCGTTTCCAGCCCGATAATCCCAAACGGGGCAGTTTTCATAGAAGTATTTTTATCATCAAAGGTATGCGGCGCATGGTCGGTTGAAATCACATCCATCACACCATCCCTTAAACCTTCTTTTAATACCTGCACATCTTCCTTTGTACGCAGGGGCGGATTCATCTTGAAATTGGTATCTGCATCAATATCCCTTGAAATCATGATACCCGCTTCAATCCGCGGCTCCGCCGGTTTGATATCAGCAGAGGTCAGGGTAAAATGATGCGGGCAGACCTCCGCAGAAATTTTGCACCCCTTTTCCTTTGCCACCTTTACCATCCAGACAGAATTTTTTGTTGAGCAGTGGCAGAGATGCAGCTGCACCCCTGTTTCCTTTGCAAGCACGATATCCCTTGCAATAATGACGTCTTCTGCGGAATTATCGATTCCGGGCATTTCCATTCTATCCGCATTGGCATCTGCGTTCATCACACCATGGTTTACCAGATTGATATCCTCACAGTGCGCCAGCACCGGAATGCCAAACCGTTTTGCCAGTTTCATTCCCTCCCGGTAAAGGTATGCGTTCATCACGGATTTTCCGTCTTCACTGACTGCCGGAATCCCCGCTTCCACCATCTCTTCAATGTCGGCAAGCTCTTCTCCCTGCTGCCCTTTTGTGATTGCCCCCACCTGCAGTACGTTTGTTCCTTTCTGTGCCTTTGCCTTGGTATGCACAAACCGGACAACATCCGCGTTGTCTGCCACCGGCTTTGTGTTCGGCATGGCAAGAACGGTCGTATACCCGCCATGTGCAGCCGCTTCCATCCCGGTAAAAATATCTTCTTTGTCCGTATAGCCGGGATCCCGGAAATGCACATGCAGGTCAATAAAACCCGGCATTACAAAACAGCCCTCTGCCGAAATAATGCGCTCTGCTTCTTCTTTGGGGATGTTTTTTTCGATTTTTAAAATCCTGCCTTCCGAAACCAGCACATCCGCCGGTTCATCCATCTGCGTGGCCGGATTGATTACACGGCCGCCCTTAATCACTATTGTCATACAGCTTCCTTTCTGCAGCTTCTGCTGCCCCGAAAGATATTTTTAGTTATTTCTTTGTTTTTACTTTAACAGCCGGGGAAAGCTTTCCATATACAGTGACATTGTTTACCTTTTTGTAAGCACGAACCTTGTAGTAATAGGTTTTACCCGGCTTTAAATTCCTGCTTGTGCAGGATCTGCCGTTTACTGTTTCAAGTTTATAATATCTGCCATTTTTGCTGGACGCACGGTAAACAACGTAGCCGTCTGCTGAATCCGTTTTGCTCCATGACAGCTTTGCACTTGTTTTTTTGATGCTTTTTGCCCGGAGATTTTCGGTTCTTTTTATGGTCGTGCCTGTCTTTGTGGTAAATCCCTTGATACAGAGATTTCCAATTCCATATGTATCAAGGTCTGCCATATCCTCCCATGCATTCTGGTAATAGACCAGACTCTGGTTATAATCCGCATATGCCTTAAAGTTCATTCCGTTTGCTTTGTAGCTAATCTCCATATCCACCGTGGCGTTTTTCTTTCCAAGCTCCACCACTACGGAATAATAGGTCCCCTTTGGCATGGAAACCGCAGTCTTAAGCGGTATGGTATAAGTTCCCGCATAAGTGGTTTTTCCCGTCAGCTTTGCCGCAAGTATGCCACTGCGCGGTTTGGACGGGTTCGTAAGGTTTGTATATACCTTAATCGTATACGGCACATTTGTATTTTCATTTAAAGTAATGGAAACCGCCTTTAACAGTTCATTCCCCGCCCCCTGTACTTTAAACACATTTGCAGAGGTCGGAAATGAAATAAACTTTTTGGAAGAAACATTCACCAGTGCCTGGCTGTGTACAAATGCCCCGCCGTCGTACTGGTAATTAAAATCATAATTATCCGCCGGCTCCATATCAAAAAACCATGCGGCATCTTCAAGGGATTTATCATAGTAGGAAATCCAGAAATAACTAAAAAGATTGTTTCCTGACTCATCCGTCCAGCTGTTTCTGATATACCATGCACCGTTTCCTGCCGGTCTGTCTTTAAAGGCAGAAGCAGGGAAATTATCATCCCAGCCGACTGCATTGACCGCATGGTTTGGTTTTTTCTTTACCGGGCAGTAAAAGCAACTGACCGTTTCCCCGTTATAATCAGCCGTGATATCATACAGACCTTCCGTATAATTACTGTCCCCCGCGTAATACGCAACTCCCGCACTGCCGTGTTCCATAATTTCTTTTTTGACGGCTGCCGGATCTTTGTGGATATTTATAATATGGACATTCTGCAGGTGCGCCACATCCCTGTCAAAAGCATATTCCTTTCCCAGTGTCCCCTGCGACCGGATTTGCGAATATGGTACATCCTCCTCATTCGTGACTCCCTGCCACTGCAGCAGAACCCGTGAACCGTAATTAAGATTTCCTCCAAGCTGTCTGTAGTCTTTTGATACATTCAGACTATCCCCGTAAGTACCGGCGAATCTGTCTTCTGCATTGTGATAGGTGAAATAAACATTCTGCAGTTCACTTAAATCAATGCTTTTGTCGGCTGTCCCGTCATTTATCATATCAAACTCCGCAAGACCTATGGCACTGAATGCCCAGCATGTTTCATACAGACCCTGGTCGCGTGTTCCCGGATATTTTTCCGTAACCTGCGCCAGAGTATTCATATATGCCGAAGGTACCTGCGACACCTTCTTAAGCGATAAGGCAGACGGCTCCCCAACTGACGGCACTTTTGTGTTCCCTCCTGCGAGAACGCCGTTTTCTGTCTGCACCAGATTATCCGCTGCCTTCATATCTGCGTACCATGATTTCTTTTTTGCCTGCAGCTCTGCCGGCATGAAGGTCGTTACCATAAATATTGCAGCAAGAGTTCCCGCTGCCGTTTTTTTAATAAATTGTCGCATTTGTCACCTCTTTTTTTCTAAATTGTTTTTTATCCCCGGCGGTTATCCGGCTGCCATGACTATAGCTGCACATCAAAGATGTGCCACAATATCTGCCATGTCATAATGTCCGGCCGGTTTTCCTTTCAAAAACTTTGCAGCTTCCACTGCCCCCTTTGCAAATACTGCCTTGGAATATGCGGTATGGGTGAAAGTAATGACCTCATCCTGTCCTGCAAAGATTACTTCATGCTCCCCGACAATATTGCCTCCGCGGACTGCGGAAATTCCAATCTCGTACCGGTCGCGTTTCTTCCGGTCCTGACTCCTGTCATACTTGTATGTGTATGCTTCCTGCAGTGCTTCATTCATGGAATCCGCCAGTGCAAGCGCCGTCCCGCTCGGAGCGTCCAGCTTCTGGTTATGGTGCTTCTCCACGATTTCCATATCAAACCCTGCCGGGGCAAAAACCAGGGCTGCCTTGCGCAGAAGCTCCATCAGGGTATTGATTCCAAGCGACATATTCGCGGATTTTAAAATTGCCGTCTTTTCATATGCCTTTTCCACTTTTGCAAGCTGTTCTTCGGAAAGGCCGGTCGTACACAGTACCAGCGGCATCCGGTTCCTGCAGCAGTAATCCAGCAGTGCATCCGTCCCTTTTGCATTGGAAAAATCAATAATTACATCTGCAGAAATTTCACATTCTTCCAGACTGGAAAACACCGGATAGTCATTTTTGATTCCTGTATAAGTGTCAATCCCTGCCACAATCTCGATTTCATCATCCTTTGCACAAATCTGTGTAATGCACTGTCCCATCTTTCCATTACAGCCATTCATAATTACTTTTGTCATTTACCGTTCCTCGTTTCGTTTCTTGAATTATTATTTCAGTATCCCGTAGTTTTTCATAATTCCGGCAAGATTTTTTGCATTTGCCTCTCCCATTTCGCCAAGCGGCGCACGGAGCGCCCCCACATCCATGCCCATCAGGTTCATTGCTTTCTTCACCGGAATCGGATTCACTTCCGAGAACAGGGCATCAATCAGCGGAATCGCTTCAAGCTGCAGTTCTGCCGCTGCTTTTATATCCCCTTTGAAAAAATTGCTGCACATCTGGTGAACCTTCGCCGGAGCCACATTGCTCCAGACCGAAATCACACCAACCGCCCCAAGTGACATCAAAGGTATAACCAGTCCGTCTTCCCCTGAATACAAATCCAGCTTTCCGTCCGTCAGATTCATCGTCTTTGCCGCCTGCGCCATATTTCCGGTCGCTTCTTTTAAGCCTACGATGTTTTCCTTTGCCTTTACCAGCGCCGCAACGGTTTCCGGAAGAAGGTTGCACCCGGTTCTTCCCGGTACATTATACATGATAACCGGGCATTTTGTACTGTCGGCAATGGTTGTATAATGCGCAATCAGACCGCTTTGTGTTGCCTTATTGTAATATGGTGTCACAATTAACAGTCCGTCAGCCCCGGCTTCCTCTGCCTCTTTAGAAAGCTGGACTGCAGTGCGCGTGCAGTTGGATCCGGTTCCGGCAATGACCGGTACGCGGTGCTTTGTAAATTGAATTGCCGCCCGGATCACATCACGGTGCTCTTCCATTGTCAGTGTCGCACTTTCCCCTGTCGTACCTGCAATAATAATTGCATCTGTCCCCTCTGCAATCTGCCAGTCAATCAGTTCCTCCAGCTTTTCATAATTGATATCATAATTATCCTTCATCGGCGTCACAATTGCAACACCTGCTCCCTTAAAAACAGCCACTTTTTACAATCTCCTTTCTATTATGCCTTAATCCTGTCAAATTCTGCAAGGTTTACGCCCAAATTTGATAAAATAACTTTTAATTCAATGTATCTTTCATACATCAGATTATATGTTTCCGAATCTCTTTCTTTTACGGATAACATCCATTTCTGCAGCCTTGAAAATTCCTCAACCGAAATTTTCATCAGTTCCTCTTTACTCATACCTCCACATCCTTTCCTGCAGAATATCAAAAAAACCGGCTCTTTCGAGCCGGTCAATCTTACTGAATCACAGACCTGATAGCTCTCCATCCACGTTTGATACGCTTCAGACAGTCATACGGCTCTTAACCGCATGCCCAAGGCCAAAATTACAGAAGTTTCGTCCTTTCGGCGTTCCTCCCTTTCCCCTGTGTTCCCCTGTGCCTGCCACATCCCACAAGTTACTCATAAGTCACGCGACCTCTATCACATGTCGTACATCTCTGATGTACGACCTACGTACATCGCTTCCGCGAAGCGGAATTTGAATGCGATGTGCTCCTTTTCATATTCATACATCTCCGATATACGACATGATATATCTCTTTTATTCTCTTTTTATCTTACCATTCCGCCGCCAATCCGTCAATCATTTTTCAGGTGCAATATTATAAATCTCATCCGCATGTTTGCGAATCCCTTCATCCAGTACCCGTCCGGTACAGATAACCGTCATGTCATCCGGCTTTCCCGCAAACAGTTCCAGCATTTCTGCCGGTGATATTATTTTTTCATCAATGATTCCAAGCACTTCATCCAGAATCAGCATATCGCAGGCTCCGGTTGTCACCACCTTTTTGCCATAATGGAAACCGTTGCGGAGGTTCATAATTTCCTCCTGCTTTTCGTTTTCCGAAAGTTTTTCAAACCT
>CAYNOE010000011.1:0-28390 GCA_964398745.1 uncultured Lachnobacterium sp. | reverse complement strand
ACAAAGACCTCAAAAAAATAAATAATGATTTAGCAATTATTGAAAAGATGAAAGATACGCCGTATGCAGGCACAAGTTATGAACGCTTGTCACTGGTATCCTCCGTGGGGGGAGAACTGGTTGCGGACAACAGTTCCCCGGCGCAGGGGGTGAATGTCACGCTGACCGCAAAGCCGCAGGATGGATACAGGGTGGATGCAGTTTCGGCGTTTGATGCAGACGGAACAGCAGTTGCAGTTTCAAAAGGCTCCGGACAGACCTATACCCTTACTATGCCGGAAAAAAATGTAATCGTGCAGGCGGTTTTTTCCTATGCCGGAAAATACATGGCAAAATCCAACGCAGGCGGAAGGATTACCCTGTCAGAAACGGATGATAAGGTTACAGTAAAGGCATATGCAAATGCAGATTATACACTGGAAGGGCTGACGGTTGATCATACACCGGTGGCGGTCAGCACGGGTGCGGGACTGGTATTCACCCACGAAATTAAAAAAGCGGATTATCCGCTAAACGGAAGGATGGTGATTATTGAAGGCACATTTAAGAATGCGGAAGCGTCCCCTGATAATACATCCTCTTCCGGAACGGGTGATACGGAGGAAACGAAAACCCATTCTGTAACGGTCTTAGCCTCTGTCGGCGGGCGTGCCTATACGGATGTAAGAAACGCGAAAAAGGATGATACGGTTACGGTAACCGTGTTACCGGAATCCGGTTACCAGCTTAAAGCGGAAAACCCGGTTATGGTAAATAACCAGCCGTGCCGGAAAGAGGATGAAAGACATTATACATTTATTATGCCGGGGGATGATGCGGTTGTTACAGTTTCTTTTGAGCATTCCGCCTCAAATACCCAGGATGTGATCTGTGAATCCACTCCGGGAGGACAGATGACGGCAACCGAGATGCCGGGCTCGGACAAAAAACGTTATCTGGTTACTGTCACACCGGACAGCGGATATCTGCTCCGGGAATCCGGTGCGCTCTGCGTATATGCAAAGGCAGATTCAACCGGTTCCCCGCTGCTTACCGTGCCGCGTTCCGGATTTAATGCAGTTGCAAACGGGTATACATATACGCTGGACCTGGAAAAACAGATTTCCGGTTACCAGAACCAGAAACCGCTTCTGCTCTATACCAGTTTTGAATCCGATGTCCCGCGCCATAATATCAGAACACTCATGGCAACCGGGGGGACCGCGGCGGTGGATGCCGTAAGTGCAGGAAAGAATACCAGTGTCCGGATTACGGCAAGGGCGTCAAAGGGATACCGTCTGGAAAGTGTAACCGTAACTGGAAAATCTGCCGGAATGTTTTTCCGTGCCGGAGCCGGAAGTGATACTTATGAGTTTCTGATGCCGGATGAGGACGTGACAGTTGCGGTGGAGTTTAGTCCGGTTGCCTTTGCCATGGTATCCAATGTGGGCGGAAGTGCGGACTATAGTATTGACGGAACGAAAATCACCCTTTCCATACAGCCTGCGGCGGGATATTCACTTACCGGCGCACCGGTGGTAAAGGATTCGGCGGGAAACAGTTTTGCCGTGGCAAAGCAAAAATCAAACGAAGAAGAGTATATGGTGGATATTACCGGTGCGTCCGGGCTTGTGACGGCAAAGATGGAATTTGGTACGCAGAACCAGTATGACGCCTTAAAATCTGCGCTTGAAACAATGGAAAGCAGCAGTGGACGGATGCAGGATGCGATGAACCGCTGTAAACTTCTGGTGGATGAAATCAGCGGGATTCTTACGGAGGCCGACGGAAGCCCGAAGGACTGGGGCAGCATCAGCAAACCGGACAGGGAAACAGTTGCAAAGGACATTATAGAGCTTGCCAGACAGCTTTCCATAGCAGGTTCTGCAGCTTCAAAGATGGCGGGAAGTATCAGTGTGGTCTTTAATATTACGCAGGAGTATGCGCTGGATACCATAGAAAAACTGCACCAGGATATTGATGTGCTAAATACGCATGTGCAGGATCTGATTGCATGCCTGGATGCTGCGGCCGCAGCTGTGACTTCCGTAACGGATTATCTTTCCATGCAGTCTGCAGTCAGGTTTACGCAGCTTGGGGATGAGTTTGACAACAATCTGGATATACTTTATGAAAATCTTCTGGACATTTCCAGCCGGCTGCAGCAGATGGAACAGGATATCAATGCGGCAGCGGATACGATGATACGGGATTTCCGTGCGATTAATGACCAGTTAAATGTGGTGCTTTTGTTGTTTGTGGACCGGATTGACCAGATGAAGAATCCTGATACCTCTGATTATTTTAAAGATGTGTCGGATGAGGATATAGACGGTGCAAAGACCGGAAAAGTGAAAGGCTGTACAAATTACGGTGTGGTCGAGGGGGATATCAATATCGGCGGCGTGGCCGGTTCGATGGCAGTGGATGAGGAAGAGCCGGAGGACAACGCGGCAGGAACCTCGCAGCTTTCGCTCGGCGCGGTTTACCAGACCAGCTGTATCCTGCAGTCATCCAGAAACTATGGCTATGTCAAGGCGAAAAAAGACGGCGCAGGCGGCGTGGCCGGATTTATGAAGCTTGGCGTGGTAACTGAATGTGAGGCATACGGCGAAGTAAAAAGTACGGAAGGGGACTATGCCGGAGGAATCTGCGGCGATTCGGTGGGTGTAATCCGCAAAAGCTTTGCACTCTGTACGGTCCGGGGCGGTTCCTATGTCGGCGGCATTACCGGATACGGAGAAGGAATTTATAACTGCTGTGCCATGGTGGATGCCGGCGGGGAAGGCAGCAGGATTGGAGCAATTGCAGGACAGGTGGGGGAGCGCAATGAGGAAGGTTCCCGCAGCCAGTCTGATTATGCGAAGGATAATTATTATGTCGGGGATGAACTTTACGGCATTGACAATATCAGCTATGTCGGGGTGGCAGAACCCGTGACTTACAAAAAACTCCTTGGAACCGAAGGACTGCCAGATGATTACCGTCATCTGAAAGTGTCTTATATAGTGGACGGCGAATGTGTAAAAGAGCAGGAGCTTGCCTACGGCGATGCACTGGATACGTTAAAAATGCCAAAGCTTCCGGATAAGGACGGGCAGAACGGCATCTGGCCGGATGTCAGGGGAGAAGTCATGACCAGCAACCGTGTGCTGGAAGCGGAATATGTGGACGACATTACGGTTCTGGAAAGTGAGGAAATGGCAGAAACAAAAACCGTCAGGCATCCATGCGCGTTTGTGGAAGGCACCTTTACCGGAAAAGCAAAATTAAATGCCAGGCTCCTGCCGTCTGGCGCGTTTGAAACACCGGAGGAAGGCGTGGATGCACAGGTTTATGAGATAAAGCTTGCAAACACCCGTCTGGGCGCTTCGGATGAGTCAAAACTTCGGCTCTGGAGTGCGTACGGCAGCAGTGCGGCCGTCTACCAGTATACGGACAGCGGATGGAAACAGTTAAAATCCAAAGGCCGGGGCGGATACCTGCAGGTGTCAGTGGCCGGGACGGACGTGGTCCTTGCGGTTGTGGATATCCAAAAAACGAAAATCTGGATTTATGTGGCATGTGCTGTGGCAGTTGCTGCCCTTATAGCCATTTTTATTGTAATATACCGGAAAAAACAGAAAAGACATGCACCAAAACAGAAAAAAACAGTAAAATAGCAGGAGGGAAAAACCAATCGCGCGTTTAATTACTTATAAGACCGGGGAAGAACAGAAAAACCAGAAGGTAAGCGCCTTTTTAAAATTACATGGCTATTCAGAACAGAATCTTGTTAATCTTAAAAAAGACGAAAAAAGTATCTGCGTAAATGGGAATTATGAACGGTTGAACTGCAGGCTTTCCGACGGGGATATCCTTACAGTCTGTATCCGTGAGCAGGAAACATCAAAAGGGATCATCCCTGTCCGGCTTCCGCTTTCCATCGTTTATGAGGATGAAGACCTTCTGGTGATTGATAAGCCGGCGGGGATGCCCGTTCACCCGTCCAGAAATAATTTTGACAATTCGCTGGGAAACGCCCTGGCATATTATTATAAGGAAAAAGGGCAGCCCTTTGTATTCCGCTGCATCAACCGTCTTGACCGCGATACCTCGGGGCTCACCGTTGTGGCAAAGCATATGGTAAGCGCGGCGGTGCTTGGCAGGATGGTTTCGGACAAAACAAACGGCATGGTCCGTGAATACCTTGCCATTGCAGACGGTGTGTTAGAGCCGCCGGAAGGAATCATTTCTGCACCGCTTGCACGTAAGGAAGACCGGTGCCTGATGCGGACAGTGGATTTTGAAGCGGGTGCGAAGGCCCTGACAGGGTACAGGACACTTATGTCAAAGGAAAACAGAAGTCTTGTCGCGCTCAGGCTTTTCACCGGAAGGACACACCAGATACGGGTACATATGCAGTATATCGGGCATCCGCTTCTGGGGGATTTTTTGTATCATCCCCTGTATGCATGCAACCAGACCGACCGCATTGCAAAAGGTATGGATAGCGGAAAGAAACCGGAAGGGCTTTTGATTGGCAGGCAGGCGCTTCATGCGTATAAGCTTTCCTTCCCCCATCCCATGACGGGGGAGCATATGGAGTTTTTTGCCCCGCTGCCGGAGGATATGGAACAATTATGGAATCAGTGAAAGAGGAATGGAACATGGGAAATGGTACGAAAAGGGCAGTCCGGATACAGACAAAACGGCTGCTTTTACGCCCGCTGGATATTGCGGATCTGGAAACTGCATATCCATACAGCACAGATCCTGAAATTACACGGTATATGATGTTTTATCCGCATGGCAGTATGGAAGAAACGCGGAAATTTCTTGAGGGCGTGACTGCTGAATGGAAGAACGATGAGCCGGAAAATTATGAGTTTGCGGTCATGCTTGGCGAAACGCATATTGGAAGCGTGTCTCTTTATGTCCTGGATGAAGAAAGGAAAACGGGGGAGCTTGCATGGATGCTTGTAAAAAAGTACCAGGGACAGGGATATGCCACAGAGGCTGCCCGTGCGCTCCTGGAATATGCCGCACAAAAGCTTGGCATGACAAAAATTATCGCACAGTGTGACGCAAGAAACACTGCGTCCCGGCGCGTCATGGAAAAGCTCGGCATGAAGCTTCTGGATTCGGATGGAATACGCGTGTATCCACAGACGGGGGAGGAAGCAAAGGAGCTTACTTATGCGGCAGATTTTTCCGCAAATTTTTTTATAGAATCTGAAAGTGAAATGTGATATGATAAAAAGTATCTGTTTTGTTTTTATCTAAACAAAAGCAATAGAAAAGTACATATGAGGGAGGAAGAAAATGCGCAAGATAAAATTATTATCCGCTGTGATGGCAGCGGTTCTGTGCTTTACATCCGCATGGGTTCCGGTGCCGGTAAAGGCAGCGGTAAATGAGGTACAGGGAGATCCTGAAGAAATCTGGATAGACGGTCTGTACGGGGACAGTGTGACGCCGGATGATTCGGAGATGGTGCCGATTTCTGATGAACCGGGAACCGAAATGCCGCCGGAACCGGGTACGGACACACCGGAGCCGGCAGAACCGGAGGAACCGGTAACACCGCATCCGGCCCATGAGGTTTCACTCGAAAAATCCGAGATTTCCATGAATCTTGCCAAAGGTGAAAAAAGCGGATGGGAAGAACTCGGAAACCCGTATATCTGTGAAGGCAGGGAACTGTATATTGAAGGGCTTGAGAGCGGCTGCGAGGTGTATGCCCGTGTATTAAACGAAAACGGAGCCCGCACTTCAAAGGTTCTAACGGTACTGGGAAAGGATTCTGTCAAAATCTACCCGAAATCCACCGGAAAGTATATCATAGAAATAACCGTGGACCAGAAAACCTATACCTGTAAGCTTAAGGTTTTCAATTTTTATTTCAAACACAACAGCAAAACCGTGGCTGATAACAAGAGCAAAAGGTGGGTGGAATCTGCCAGCATGATTGCGCTTTACCCGAAGGAGAAAGTTACATTGTCCGCAAAGGCATCCGGAATCAGCGGAACAGTGAAATGGGCGAGCAGCGACAAAAGCGTGGCGACGGTAAGTTCCAGGGGAAAAGTTACGGCAAAGCATGCCGGGTATACGGATATTACCGCCACAAAGGGCGGCGAAACCATTACCTACCGCATCGGCGTGGCATCCAAAACCGCCATAAAGGCGCTGCGTAAATGCTATGGCTGGTATGGAAAATTAAGCTACAGCCAGCCGAGGCGTATGCAGAAAAATTACGCAGACTGCAGTTCGTTTGTATGGCGCGGATATAAAAAAGCCGGAAAAACAATTGGAAACAGATATATTGCGTTTACTGCAGCCGGGGAGTCTGACTGGTGTAAGCAGAAAGGCTACCGGATTTTTGAAGGGGAGGCGGAAATCGAAAAGCTTCTGCCGGGTGATTTGATATTCTGGTGCGGCGCGAAAAACGGACGTTCCAACGGAATTTATCACGTGGACATTTATCAGGGAAATAACAGGACGCTGACCGTGGAGCGGGAAAAAACGCTTTATGGCAAGCTTAAAAAGGTTATTGTGGCAAGACCGTGTATGAGTCCAGTGTCTACAGTAAAGGCAAAGACACAAAAAGACAAAAAGATTAGCCTTTCATGGACAAAGCAGTATGGAGTCAGCGGCTACCGCGTTTACCGCAGTACAAAGAAAAACGGGAAGTACACGAAAGTGGGAACGGTTAAGGGAAGTGACAAAACGGAATGGACAGGCGGCAAACAGAAAAAAGGCAAAACCTATTACTATAAAGTAAGACCGTACTGGAAAGCAAAGGGTAAAACATTCTATGGACCATATTCCAAAGCTGTGAAGAAAAAAGTAGGATAGAAAAGAACTGTCCGCTGAAAGAAGGGGAATATATGAAAAAAAGAATTTTGGGTTACCGGACAGGGATTGACAGCCTGCTGGAGGAAAACAGTCCGGATACGGACTGGGAGGATGTGTTAGAGGAGCATCTGGTTCAGATTTCCTTTTTCCAGCATGAGCGTCTGGTTCACCTGATTGTGACGATGGTATTTGGAATGCTGACAGTTGCCTGCTTTTTCGTTTTGCTGTTTTATATGTCGGCCGGTATGCTGCTTCTTACACTCCTGTTCCTTGCGCTTCTGATTCCGTATATCATGCATTATTATCTTCTGGAAAATGAAACCCAGAAAATGTATGACCAGTATGACGAAATGCTAAAGCATATCCGGAATAACAGGAAAAATTCTTAAGAAGTACGTAACTAATTTTGCTCATATATGGGGCGGTGGCTCTATTCGAGCCACCCTGAAATAAGATAAACAGACTCTTACATGCAGGCATGACGATTCTGCTTATCTTATTTCAGGGGGTTCTGAATAGTTACTTCTTTTTTACATATTTCAAGGTTTTTTCAAGAGTAGAGCGGTAAAGTTAAAACTGTGGATTTTTGCAAAAGACAGAACCATACAACTGCCGGACAGGACAGGTTATTTTACAATCAGGAGGGAAAAAACGTGAAATTTACAGACAAAAAAATACCTGGTGCAGGAATTTTTCTGGTGGTGCTATTGTGTATATGCGTTCCAAAAAATACATATGCGACAGTACCGGCGGAACAGATGGATGGTGTTATGGGACAGAGTATCAGGGACGAAACGGAGTTATCCCTGGATGAAAGAATTTTGAAGGCTGCACCGTCTGCAATGACACTGTATGGTGCAACAGCAGCATCCGGTTATTCATCCGCATTTCTGAATGCATCTTTTACAATTGCAAGCCCATATACCAAAAAGACTTATTACCATAATAATTGTTACAAAGATTATAACCTTTTCCAGGGGATTGATGTATCCTGGTGGCAGGGAGGCGGAAAAGGCTCATCTTCCACAAAAATCAACTGGGCGAAGGCGCATGACGACGGAATTGATTTTGCCATTGTACGCGGCGCATCAAGGGATACCGGGGATGGAAGCATTTATGAGGATACCTGCGCGGATGCCCATATTAAAGGGGCGCTTGCAAGTAATGTGAATGTTGGACTGTATGTTTTTTCACAGGCGCTGACACAGAAAGAAGCACAGGAAGAAGCAGATTATCTGTTAATGCTGGTTGACAAATATGGGTGGGATATTACCATGCCGCTTGTGATCGACAGGGAAGCCGGAAGTTATAAGAGGCTCACAGCCGGAAAGCTTTCCAAAACAAAGGAAACAGCTATATGCCAGGCGTTTGTGGATGTCATTCATGATGCCGGTTATGAAGCGGCAGTTTATGCAAGCTATTCATGGTTTAATAACTATATTAATACGGCAGCGCTGGACTGTGATCTGTGGATTGCAAGATACAATACGACAACTACCAGTAATTCCCAGAGTGGTACTCCCTATTCCGATGTGCCGGATGGTTATTCGTTCTGGCAGTATGCTTCAAGCGGAGTGAAATTAAGTGGATTTTCCGGTTCTGCGCTGGATATGGATTTCTGGTATAAGGACACCAGTGTCAGAACAACCGGACTCAAAATGAAATCAAATACCACTGTATCCATTACACTGGGCTGGTCAGCGGCGGATGATGCCATCAGATACCGGGTTTACCGTTATAACAGTACAACCGGCTCATATGAAAGAATTGCGACAACATCCGGCAGGACTTATACGGACACCGGATTAAAACCGGGAAAAACATGCCAGTACAAGGTGCGGGGTGTCTGGACAATCGGAGGGACAAATTATTTTGGCGCCTATTCCCCTGTTCTGAAAGCAGAAACAAAGCTGCTTAAAACGACCGGACTGACGGTAACGGCAGAAAACACGGCTTCCGTAAAACTGAAATGGAAAAAAGTAAGTGGAGCGGCCGGTTATGCGGTTTACCGCCTGGATACCGCCTCTGGTAAATACAAAAAAATTAAGACAGTTAACAAGGGAACGACTGTCAGCTATACCGATACAGGGCTGTCTTCAGGGAAGAAATATACCTATAAAGTCCGCGCATATATGATGGACAAGACGCTGCGTTGTTATGGAAGTTATTCAGATGTTAAGGCCGGCTCCACAAAACCGTCGCAGGTTAAGAAAGTGACGCTTAAGGCAAAATCCTCTGCGATTACAGTAAAATGGACAAAAGTGAGCCGTGCAACCGGATACCGGATTTACCGTCTGAACAATAAGACAAAAAAATATGAAAGAATTGCAACGGTAACAGGACCGGATAAACTGAGTTACACGGATACGAAACGGAAGAAAAACACGACCTATACTTATAAGGTTCGTGCTTATAAGACATGTGGCGGACAGACGTGCTATGGAAGCTATTCCCCTGTCGAAAAAGTAAAGGCAAAATAAGTAATACCAGTATTTTACATGGAAATTCGGTTGACAATTACCAGTGAACCTTGTAGTATAATACATATTATACAGAAATTTACAATTCAGGAGGAAAAGAGAGTGAAATTTACGGACAGGAAACTGCTGTTTGGAGCAGGAATTTTACTGGCAGCCATTCTTGGGGTACACGAACCGGAGAATATATATGCAGCGGTGCCGGAGGCACAGATGGACGGGGTAATGGGGCAGAGTATTGAGAACGAGACAGGGGAGGAAGAACTTTTACTGGATGAACGGATTTTAAATTCCTCTCCGCAGGCAAAGGTACCGGCATTATATGGCGCTTCTTCCAGTTTTACAGATGCATTCCTGGAGGCGTCCTTTACAATGAAAGGTCCCTATACAGGAAAAACCTATTACCATAAAAGAGAGTATGAAGATTATAACCTGTTCCATGGAATTGATGTTTCATGGTGGCAGGGAGGCGGAAAGGGAAGTACTTCCACAAAGATTGACTGGGAAAAGGCACATGATGACGGAATTGATTTTGTAATGGTGCGTGCAGGTTCGAGGGATACGGAAGACGGCAGTATATATGAGGACACCTGCGCAAATGCCCATATTCAGGGGGCGCTTTCCAATGATATGAATGTAGGCCTGTATATTTTTTCGCAGGCGGTTACCGAAAAAGAAGCAAGGGAGGAAGCGGATTACCTGCTGATGCAGATTGAACGTTATGGATGGGATATTACCATGCCGTTAATTATTGACCGGGAGGCGGGGCGTGTATCCAAAAAACTGAAGGCGGGCAAACTTTCAAAAAGTAAGGAAACTGCCGTTTGCCAGGCTTTTGCGGATATCGTGCATGATGCGGGTTATGAGGCTGCGGTTTATGCCAGTCAGTCATGGTTCAAAAACTATATTGATTCTGATTCGCTGGACTGCGAAATCTGGATTGCGCGTTACAATAATACCACGACCAGTAATACCCAGTCGGGTACTCCGTATGCCGATGTGCCGTCAGAGTATTCATACTGGCAGTATACATCCACAGGGGTAAGTCTAAGCGGATATTCCAGTTCCAGCCTGGATATGGATTTCTGGTACAAGGACACCAGTATAAAGACGACAGGGCTTAAGGTGGAGTCAAAGACGGAGGACTCCATTACCTTAAGCTGGTCAGAAGCGGGTGATGCGCCAGGATACCGTGTGTACCGTTATAATGATGAGACAGATAAGTATGTAAAGATTGCAGAGACTTCGGAACTGGGCTATACAGACAGCGGACTGGATGCGGCAAGCAATTACAGTTACAAGGTGCGCGGCTGCTGGAATATCGGGGGAACCTACTATTATGGTGCGTATTCTTCCGTGGTTTCTGCGGGTACAAAGCTTGCGGTTGTCCAAAAAATCATGGCGGATACCAGGGGCACGACAAGCCTTACCCTTACATGGGACGAGGCAGAGGGAACGGACGGTTATCTGGTTTACCAGTACAATGAAGACAGCGATTCCTATGAACAGATTGCAGATGTGACGGATACATCTTATAAGGTAACAGGGCTGAAGCCGGCAAAGACCTGCCGTTTTAAAATCTGTACCTATGTAAAAGAAAATGAAAACGTTACCAAAGGGAGCAAATCAGCAGCATATTCTTTTACCACAAAACCGGAAAAGACAACCGGTCTTCAGGTAAAAACAAAGTCATCCACTTCTGTAAAGCTGACATGGAAAAAGGTAAGCGGTGCAAAAGGGTATGAAGTTTACCGCAAAAATCCTGCCACTGGAAACTACAAAAAAATCATTACAATCAGTAACTCGACGATTTCCAGTTATACGGACAAAAAACTTTCTGCAGGGACAAAGTATACTTACAAGGTTCGTGCATATATAAATGATAATGGGGAATATTACTATGGAAGCTATTCCGATGCAAAGTCGAAAACGACTGGTCCCGGAAAGGTTAAAAAACTTTCGTTCAGGGCAAAGTCCACGTCAGTTACGCTGAAATGGAGCAAAGTCAAAGGGGCAGGCGGATACCAGGTATACCGCCTGAACAACAGAACAAAGAAATATGAAAGAATTAAGACGGTAACGGGCAACACCTACACAAATACCGGCCGGAAAAAGAAAACGGTTTATACCTACAAGGTCCGGGCATACCGGATAGATGACGGACAGACGTATTATGGAGATTTTTCATCTGCCGTCAGGGTTCAGACAAAATAAAAGAGTCACAGACGGACAATATACAAAATGCACAAAAAGAATGCAAAGTTAGTGGTTACATGACAGGCCGTGCGAAGTATGTGGAAAAAGGTTATCCACAATCTGCTCATGGAAAATGCTTTAAAATGGAGTTATACACGAAGTTATCAACGTTATCCACATAAAATGGCATATCTTTTGGTGCATTTTTTTGATGAAAAGCAAACAGTCGTTTTGTGTAGAAATCATAAAATTTGTTTGATTTTGTAAAAACAGGAAAAATGTATTGACTTTTTTGATGTTGAATAATGGAAAAAAATGCGTGAAATTGTCACACAACAAAAAAATTTGCCAAACAGGAATATTTTTGTTATACTGGGAAAGATATGATAAAGACAATTAACGTTGCTGGAATCGAACTGGACAATTACACCGTCCGCGAAACAATTATGAGCGTGGAAAAAGAAATGTCTGACAAGGGATTCCATACAATTGAAGAAGTGAATATGGATACGCTTATGATGGCGGAAACAGACGCGGTAATCCGTAATGCGCTGGAAACGGTAGAGCATACAGTCATCGCGGAAAAAGGAATTCTTGCGGCGGTCGGGGAAGGCACTTACCAGCGGATTCATGAGATTGAGCATCATGATTTTTTCTATGAGATGATGAAGCGCATAGAACGAAGCCGGAAGACACTGTTTCTGATTGGTGACACGACAGAGAACACCGGGCAGATGTATGACCGGATCAGGGAGCTTTACCCCAAGTGTGAGATTATCGGGACGGCGGCGCTGGAGGAGTGCCGGATGGCTACGGATTCCATTGTGAATGAAATTAATTCCCTTGCCCCGGATGTAATCCTGAGTGTGCTAAAAAGCCCTGAGCAGGAGCATTTTCTGATGGAAAACAGGGAGAAGCTTTCAGCGGGACTCTGGTATGGTACCGATATCATGGAAATGGAAAAGCCAAGGGGCCGTATCATGGAAGGCATCCGAAACCTGATTCGTACACACAAGCTGGAAAAGCAGGTCAATCAGTATAGTGGAAAGCAGGATAAGGATTAAATGGTGCAAAAAGTCAGAAAAGAGCTGTGGGACTATGTTCTGGTGGTAATTGGTGCGGGTATGTTCGGACTGGCATACCAGTGTATTTATGACCAGGTCGGTCTGGTTACGGGTGGTTTTACCGGTATTGCGATTATACTCCGGACGGTCACGGGGGCGTGGATAAAAGGCGGGATTCCGCTCTGGCTTACGAATGCCGTGCTCAACATTCCGGTATTTTTAATTGCATGGATCCGTCATGGGAAGGAATTTATCGGTAAGGCATTTTGGGGTACGGTTATGCTTTCTGTCTGGCTTTATGTGCTTCCGGATGTGAATTTATCTGGGGATGATTACATGCTTTCCGCATTGTTTGGCGGGGTGATTGCAGGTGCGGGAATCGGACTGGTTCTGCGTGCAGGCGCCACAACCGGAGGAACGGACATGGTGGCTGCGCTGCTTCATGCCAGGCTGCGCCAGTATTCCATTGCGCAGATTATGCAGGTGGTGGATGCTGCGGTTGTGCTTGCCGGGGTTTATGTCTTCGGACTCCGTCCGACATTGTATGCAGTTGTTGCAATTTTTGTCACGACCAGGATGTCGGATGCGGTTCTGGAAGGCTTTCATAATTCCAAGGCGGTTTTTATTGTCACGAACCACTATAAGGAAGTGTCCGGCCGGCTGATGGACGAACTGGGCCGCGGCGTGACCGGGCTTGCGGCAAGGGGGATGTATACCGGCGAGGAGAAATGCGTCCTCTACTGTGTTGTTTCCAGGAAGGAAATGGTGCATGTCAAGGACATTGTCCATGAGGTGGATGAGAAGGCTTTTGTGATTGTTTCGGATGCAAGGGAGGTTCTGGGCGAAGGTTTTATTGAAAATGGATTTTCGTAAAAAATGCATAAGTTTTTGATGAAAATAAAGAGAAAATGCATAAAAAAAACACATTTCCTCTTTATTTTTTTGTCGGAATGCATTAAAATAGTAAAAGGTATTTATGCAAATTTCATTTTGGGGGTATAGCCTGGCGGATTCTGCCTGGCACATGTTCCATGGATAAGGAGAGGGGTTTATGATTTCCAATCAGATACTTCAGAATACGATTGACGGGTTAAAGGGTATTACCAGAACGGATTTGTGCGTCATTGATCTTGAGGGGAAGATTCTTGCAGCGACATTTCCAGATGCTGAGCAGTTTATCACACCGGCCAAATCGTTTGTCGGTTCGCCGGCGGACAGCCAGGTGGTAAATGGCTGCCAGTTTTTCAAGGTGTTTGATGACCACCAGCTTGAATACATATTGCTGGCTTACGGGGACAGCGAAGATGTTTACATGATTGGTAAGATTGCCGCGTTTCAGATTCAGAATCTTCTGGTGGCATACAAGGAGCGCTTCGACAAGGATAATTTCATCAAGAACCTGATTCTGGATAATCTGCTTCTTGTCGATATTTATAACCGCGCCAAGAAGCTCCATATTGAAACAGAAGTGCGCCGCGTGGTATTCCTCGTGGAGACAAACCGCGAGAAGGACGGCAATGAGCTTGAAAAGATCAGGGGGCTTTTCGGCGGAAAATCAAAGGATTTTGTGACAGCCGTGGATGAGAAAAATATTATCGTTGTTAAGGAACTGGCAGAAAATGAGACATATGAGGATCTGCGTAAAACGGCGGAAGTGATTTTAAACCTGTTCCGTTCAGACAGCGGTTATAATATCCATATCGCGTATGGAACCATTGTCAATGAGCTGAAAGAAGTTTCGCGTTCATACAAGGAAGCCCGTATGGCGCTGGATGTAGGCAGGATCTTTTTTGAAGACCAGGATGTGATTGCATATTCGCAGCTTGGGATCGGCAGGCTTATCTACCAGCTGCCGATTCCCTTGTGCAAAATGTTTATCAGCGAAATTTTTGACCGGAAATCCCCGGATGATTTTGATGATGAATTTTTGAAAACAATCAACAATTTCTTTGAGAACAGCCTGAACGTATCCGAGACTTCCAGACAGCTTTATATTCACAGAAACACGCTGGTTTACCGTCTGGATAAACTGCAGAAAAGCACGGGACTTGACCTTAGGGTGTTTGAGGATGCGATTACATTCAAGATTGCACTTATGGTCGTAAAATATATGAAATACATGGAAACAATGGATTATTAAGGTTTGCAATGGACTTAATGTCCGGCAAAGGAGATAAAATGATAAAACTGGAACATGTCAGTAAGTCGTATTCTGCAGGTATTCCTGCGCTGAATGACGTGAATCTGGAAATAGAAGACGGCGAGTTTGTATTTGTAGTGGGTGACAGCGGTTCCGGCAAGTCCACGTTAATCAAGCTGCTTTTAAAGGAACTTGAGCCGACTGAGGGCTATATCCGTATCGGCGGAAGGAAACTGGGGGATATCCGGCGTAAGCAGATTCCGAGGTTCCGAAGGAATATCGGCGTTGTGTTTCAGGATTTCCGTCTGCTTAAGGACAGAAATGTTTATGATAATGTTGCCTTTGCACAGAAGGTTGTGGGGGAGCCGAACAGCCGGATCAAGAAAAAGGTGCCGCTTATGCTTTCCATGGTTGGGCTTGCGGCGAAATACCGCTCGTATCCGAGGCAGCTTTCCGGCGGGGAGCAGCAGAGGGTGGCAATTGCAAGGGCACTTGTCAATGATCCTGCCATTCTTCTTGCGGATGAGCCGACAGGTAACCTGGACAACAACAATGCCTGGGAAATCATGAAACTTTTGGAGGAAATTAATGCGAAGGGGACGACAGTCATTGTCGTGACCCATAATCTGGAAATAGTCAAGGTCATGAAGAAACGTGTAATTACAGTCAAAAAAGGCACTATCGTCAGCGATAGCAAACAGGGGGATGCCGGCGATGAGGATTAATACCTTTTTTTATTCATTTAACCAGGGAATCAAAAATATCTGGCGCAATAAAATGTTTTCACTGGCTTCCACGGCCACGATGGCGGCATGTATTTTTATGTTTGGAATTTTTTATATTATCATAACGAATTTTACTGCAAGCGTGCAGTCCATTGAGGAGGGCGTTTCAGTCACGGTTTTTTTTGATGAGGGAATTACCGAGGCACAGATTCAGAATATCGGGGACAGTATCAAAAGACGCGCCGAGGTCAAGGACAATAAGTTTGTATCCGCCGATGAGGCGTGGGAGGATTACAAGGATATCTATTTTGAGGGCAGGGAAGAGCTTGCAAAAGGTTTTACCGATAATCCTCTTGCAAATTCTGCCCATTATCAGGTATACTTAAACGATGTATCCATGCAGAAATCGCTTGTCAGCTACTTAAAGACCATTTCGGGTGTCCGTGAGGTCA
The DNA here is from genome assembly GCA_964398745.1 of uncultured Lachnobacterium sp. GTDB lineage: Bacteria > Bacillota > Clostridia > Lachnospirales > Lachnospiraceae > Roseburia. Next base: position 12,520 of record CAYNOE010000011.1, on the reverse strand, counting down.
AGCAGTCTGCCCAGGTGGCAAATACCCTGACGGATTTTAACCGGCTGCTTGGTTATGTATCCTTTGGAATTATTTTTATCCTTTTGTGTGTTGCAATCTTTTTGATCAGCAATACAGTTACGGTCGGCATTTCGGTCCGCCGTGAGGAGATTGCCATCATGAAGCTGATCGGTGCGACGGATTACCTGGTGCGGGCGCCATTTGTGGTTGAGGGTGTGGTCATCGGACTGATTGGTGCGGCAGTTCCGCTTATTCTGTTATATTTTATGTATCTGAAGATTATAGTATATATTGCAGATAAGTTTAGTTTTATTGGTTCGCTGATTGCATTTGTGCCTGTACATACAGTGTTTCGGACGCTTGTGCCGGTTGGGGTTCTTCTGGGTGCCGGAATCGGCTTTCTTGGAAGTAAGCTTACCATCCGCAAGCATCTTAAGGTATAGTAATCAAAAGAGCATAACCAGGAAATGGAGGAAATATGGAAACGAATCATGAAAATCCGGCCGGATATCATACGCCGGAGCCAAAACGGCGGGAACCGGGCTTTGGTCCGGGGCTGTTTACCGGGATTCTTGTGGCAGTTCTGCTTTTTGTGGCAGGGATTAACATCTATGCAACGGTGGCGGGTGAGTATCTGGTTATCAGCCCCAAAGGCATATACAGGACAGTGGATTCAAATGTTCTGGATAAGGACGCGGTAAGCAAAATTGACGAGCTGGTTTCCCATGTGGATCTTTATTACAATGACGAATATGACAAAGATGATTTGAAAAAAGGGATGTACAAGGGGGTGCTTGCAGGGCTGGGGGATCCGTATTCCGTGTATTATACGCGGGATGAATTCAGGGATATGCAGGTTACAACGGTTGGCAGGTACTATGGAATCGGTGCAGGAATGATGCAGGATGAAAAGACAATGGAAGTTACGGTGACGCATGTATATAAGGGTACGCCGGCAGAGGAGGCAGGCATAAAAAACGGCGATGAACTGCTTTCAGTGGAGGATGTAAAAGCTACAAGCATGGAATTAAGCCGCCTGGTAAAGAAAATCCGTGGTGAGGAGGGAACGAAGGTACATCTTAAGATATACCGCAGGTCAACAGACGAAACACTTGAATTGGACGTGGAACGCAGAAACATTACCCTTCCAAGCGTGGAATCCGAGATGCTGGAAAACAAAACCGGTTATATTCAGATTACGGAATTTCAGGATGACACTGCAAACCAGTTTAAAGAAGCGCTTGCGCGGCTTGAAGCAGACGGAATGGAGCGCATGATTGTGGATTTGCGTGACAATCCGGGTGGCATGATTGTTTCCGTTACGGATATTCTGGATATGATTCTGCCGAAGGGTACAATCGTATATACAGAGGATAAATACAAAAAACGCGAAACCTATAAGTCGGATGCGTCATGTATCAATTATCCGCTTGCTGTGCTGGTCAATGAAAACAGTGCAAGCGCATCCGAAATTTTTGCGGGCGCCATAAAGGATTACGGGTATGGTACGCTGATTGGGACGAATACCTTTGGAAAAGGAATCGTACAGACTATTTTTCAGCTGGATGATGGCTCTGCGGTCAAGCTGACCACGGCAAAGTATTACACGCCGGATGGGAACTATATTCACGGAGTTGGGATTAAACCGGATATTGAACTGGATTATAAATACTCAGGACCAGACAAGGATATTTATGAAATGCAGTACGACAACCAGCTCCAGAAAGCGCTGGAAGTGTTGAGTGAAAGCTGACAGCAGAAAGACAAACCGCAGAAAACTGTTCAGGATACTGCCGGCAGTTCTTTGCATTCTCTGGATGATTCTGATTTTTTCCTTTTCCGCCCAGCCGGACACGGAATCCGCGCAGGTAAGCGGCAGCGTGAGTTACAGGATTGTCAGCGGGGTAAACGATGTATTCAGGCTGAAGCAAAGCGAAGAGGAACTGGTACAGGCAGCGGACAAAATTGAATTTCCGGTGCGCAAGATTGCGCATATGAGTGAATTCGGAATCCTTTCCGTTTTGTATCTGTATCTGTTTTATGCATATGGCAGAAAGAGCCGTGCCATGAAGCATGCATTTTTTCTGACTGCAGCTTATGCTGCGGCAGATGAATTCCACCAGATTTTTGTGCCGGGGCGAGCCGGCAGGCTTACAGATGTGCTGATAGACTCTGCAGGTGCATTTATTGCGTTATTAATTGCAGGTTTAATAATTAAAAAATTTCATAAAGAAGCAAATCATATATAAAGGAAAGAGGTGATTCTGTGGTAGAACTGGATAATTTTAAGAGTGAGCTTTTAAGCTACAAAGCTCCACTGCAGGAAGTGAGGGATTCACTTTGACCTGGCGGTTAAAGAGCAGCGGATTGCAGAACTGGAACGGGAAATGGAAGCGCCGGATTTCTGGAGCGACCCGGTAAAATCCCAGAATAAAATGAAAGAAGTAAAGAGCCTGAAGGATGATGTGCAGGGTTATGCCGCACTTAAAGGGCAGTATGAGGACATTGAGACGCTGATTGAAATGGGCTATGAGGAAAATGATGCAGAGCTGGTTCCCGAAATAGAGGAAATGCTTGCGGATTTTGTGGCAGCATATGAAAGCATCCGTATGAAAACGCTTTTGTCCGCTGAATATGATGAAAACAATGCGATTCTTTCACTCCATGCGGGAGCCGGGGGAACAGAATCTTGTGACTGGGCGTCAATGCTGTTTCGTATGTATTCCCGCTGGGCAGACAAAAAGGGATATTCCCTTGAGGTTCTGGATTCCCTTGACGGGGATGAGGCAGGAATAAAATCCATTACCTTCCAGGTAAACGGGGAAAATGCATATGGATATTTAAAATCCGAGAAGGGTGTCCACCGGCTGGTGCGTATATCCCCGTTTAATGCGGCAGGAAAGCGCCAGACTTCATTTGTATCATGTGATGTGATGCCGGAAATTGAAGAGGATGTGGATGTCGAGGTTAAGGATGAAGACATAAGGATTGATACTTACCGTTCCAGCGGGGCGGGAGGACAGCATATTAATAAAACTTCTTCGGCAATCCGGATTACGCATTTTCCAACCGGTATTGTGGTACAGTGCCAGAATGAACGTTCCCAGCATATGAACAAGGACAAGGCAATGCAGATGTTAAAGGCAAAACTCTATCTTTTAAAGCAGGAGGAAAATGCCGCGCTTGCAGCCGGAATCCGTGGGGAAGTCGCGGAAATTGGATGGGGCAGCCAGATCCGTTCTTATGTCATGCAGCCCTATACCATGGTAAAGGACCACAGAACCAGTGTCGAATCCGGCAATGTAGATGCCGTAATGGATGGAAACATTGACCTGTTTATCAACGGGTATTTAAAATGGATGAGTCTGGGGTGTCCGAAAAACGGAGAGCAGGGTGAAAACGCATAAAAGGAGGAAATATAAATGGGAATTATAAGGGCAGCGGGACAGGCAGTGGGAACCGGGTTTGCGGACCAGTGGCTTGAGGTATATGAAGCGGACAATATGGGAGACCAGACTGTTTTTGCAAAAGGCGTCAGGATCAGGAAAGGCCAGAACAAAAAGGGGACGGAGGATACCGTATCCAACGGTTCCATTATCCATGTGTATGACAACCAGTTTATGCTTTTGGTGGACGGCGGCAGGGTAGTGGACTATACTGCGGAACCAGGGTATTACAAGGTGGATAATTCTTCCCTGCCGTCACTGTTTAACGGGCAGTTCGGTGAAAGTTTAAAGGAAGCGTTTGGCCGTATCAAATTTGGAGGCCAGACGCCGGGGGCACAGAAAGTATTTTTTATCAATATGCAGGAAATAAAGGGAATCAAATTCGGCACGCGCCAGCCGGTCAACTATTTTGATTCGTTTTATAATGCAGAGTTGTTTCTGCGGGCGCATGGTACTTATTCCATAAAAATCATAAATCCGTTGCAGTTCTATTCAGAAGTGGTTCCGAGAAATAAGGATCATGTGGATATTTCGGAAATCAATGAGCAGTATCTTTCTGAATTTATGGAGGCGTTACAGGCTGCAATCAACCAGATGTCAGCAGACGGCATCCGTATCTCCTATGTCAGCAGTAAGGCAAGGGAGCTGGGGAAGTACATGTCAAATGTGCTGGATGAGGACTGGAACCAGATGCGCGGAATGGAAATCCAGTCAGTCGGTCTTGCAAGCGTTTCCTACAGCGAGGAATCACAGAAATTAATCAATATGCGAAATGAAGGCGCGATGCTTTCCGACCCGTCTGTTCGTGAGGGCTATGTACAGGGGGCGGTTGCGCGCGGCATGGAAGCGGCAGGCTCAAATGCGAATGGTTCCATGGCAGGCTTTATGGGTATGGGCATGGCATCCAATGTATCCGGCGGTTTCATGGGAGCTGCGTCCGCATCCAATATGGCACAGATGCAGCAGCAGGCACCCCGGGCAAATTCTGTGAATCCGGCGCCTGCTGCAGGCTGGACCTGCTCCTGCGGTACAGTCAATACCGGAAAATTCTGCAGTGAGTGTGGAAAACCTGCGCCGTCTGCGGAGTGGACCTGTTCCTGCGGCGCGGTCAATACCGGAAAATTCTGCAGTGAATGCGGAAAGCCACGGGCATAAGATGACAGACAAAACACCGTTTTTTGTGCTTCGGAAGAAAGCGGCGGATGCCGTGGGAATCAGCAGAAGTTCTTTTTATAAATATAAAGGAGAAAAAACAAAATATGAAAATAGCAGTTATGGGTTACGGTACCATTGGTTCCGGCGTGGTTGATGTATTAAAAATTAATAGGGAAAAGATAGCAAAACGTGCAGGAGAAGAAATCGAGGTAAAATATATTCTGGATTTAAGGGATTTTCCGGGTGATCCGATGGAGGATAAAATTGTCCATGATTACCAGACAATCGTAAACGATCCGGAGGTCGGAATTGTGGTAGAAACCATGGGCGGTGTGGAACCGGCATATACTTTTGTAAAGGCTATGCTTGAAGCGGGAAAGCAGGTCGCAACTTCCAATAAAAATCTTGTGGCGGCAAAAGGCGCGGAATTGATAAAAATTGCAAGGGATCATACTGTAAACTTCCAGTTTGAGGCAAGCGTCGGAGGGGGAATTCCGATTATCCGTCCGCTTAACAAATGTCTGACCGCAGACGAGATTGAGGAAATTACCGGAATATTAAACGGGACGACCAATTACATGATGACAAAGATGGAAAAAGAGGGTGCGGATTTTGACGAGGTGTTAAAGGATGCACAGAATAAGGGGTATGCGGAAAAGGATCCGACAGCGGATATTGAGGGACATGACCCGTGCCGCAAGATTGCCATACTGACTTCCCTGGTCTGCGGACAGCAGGTGGACTTTGAAGATATCCACTGCGAGGGAATTACAAAGATTACCGCTGCTGATTTTAAATATGCAAAGGCGATGGAACGTTCCATTAAGCTCCTTGCCAAAAGCCGCAGGGTAAAAGACAGTTATTCCTGTATTGTGGCGCCGTTTCTTTTAAGCAAAGAGCATCCGCTGTGCGGGGTAAACGGCGTATTTAACGGTATTTTCGTACATGGCAATGTGCTGGGGGATGCGATGTTTTACGGAAGCGGTGCGGGAAAGCTTCCGACAGCGAGCGCGGTCGTAGCGGATATAGTAGATATGACAAAACATGCACATACTAATATATACATTGACTGGAAACCGGAAAAGATTACGCTGGTGGATTATAAGGACAGTGAGAACCGCTTTTTTGTACGCACTTCATCGGATGAAAATGCCGTAAAGCAGGCGTTTTCAGATGTGGAATTTGTAGATGCAGGCATTGGGGGCGAGCTTGGATTTACAACCGCGCAGATGACGGAGGCGGAATTTGAGAAGAAAGCGGCAGGGATTGCATTGATAAACCGGATTCGTCTGGGATAGGGGGACTGGGGGAATATGGCAAAATATGTAATGGCACTGGACGCGGGTACAACGAGTAATCGTTGTATCCTTTTTGACAGGAAAGGAAAAATCTGTTCTATGGCACAGAGGGAGTTCACGCAGATTTTTCCGCATCCGGGATGGGTGGAGCATGATGCAGACGAGATTTTTGCCACACAGATTAAAGTCGCGTCTGAAGCAATGCAAAAGGCTGGGGCGAAGGCTTCTGATATTGCGGCAATCGGAATTACGAACCAGCGGGAAACTGTCATCGTCTGGGACAAAGAGACGGGAAAGCCGGTTTACAATGCGATTGTCTGGCAGTGCAGGAGAACCGCGGAGGCTGCAGATGCACTTAAGGAAAAAGGGCTGTCTCCTGTATACCGGCAGAAGACAGGTCTGATTATCGATGCCTATTTTTCGGCAACAAAACTCAAATGGATACTTGACAATGTAAAAGAGGCAAAAACGCTTGCGGAATCGGGCAGGCTTCTTTTTGGTACAGTCGAAACATGGCTGATCTGGAAGCTGACCGGGGGAAAGGTACACATTACCGATTATTCCAATGCCAGCCGCACGATGCTGTTTAATATCCATACCCTGCAGTGGGATAAAGAAATCCTTGCAGAGCTTGGAATACCGGAGTGCATGCTTCCAGTGCCAAAGCCGTCGAGCTGTATATACGGTTATACGGACGCATCCTTTTTCGGAGGGGAAATTCCGCTTGCCGGGGCAGCAGGGGACCAGCAGGCGGCGCTGTTCGGGCAGACATGCTTTGAAAAGGGCAGCGTCAAAAATACTTACGGCACAGGCTGTTTTATACTGATGAATACTGGAAAAGAACCGGTGTTTTCCCAAAACGGACTTGTGACAACCATTGCGTGGGGAATCGGAAATGAAATCTGCTATGCGCTTGAAGGTTCGATTTTTGTGGCGGGGGCGGCAGTCCAGTGGCTTCGGGATGAACTGGGATTTATTTCGGCTGCGGCGGAATCAGAGGATATGGCGCTTGCGGTTACGGATACGAACGGCTGTTATGTCGTGCCTGCGTTTACCGGACTTGGCGCGCCCCGCTGGGATGCATACGCAAGGGGAACGATTGTGGGGCTGACAAGGGGAACCGGGAAAAAACATATCATACGGGCAACGCTCGAATCCATAGCCTATCAGGTGAGCGATGTGATTACGGCAATGGAAGCGGATGCCGGTACAAAAATCCAGTCTTTAAAGGTGGACGGCGGAGCCTCTGCCAATAATTTTCTGATGCAGTTCCAGTCAGGTCTCTTAAATGTTCCGGTGAAGCGTCCGGCATGCGTGGAATCCACGGCGCTCGGAGCGGCATATCTGGCGGGGCTTGCCTGCGGTTACTGGAAAAGCCTGGACGATATCATAAATAACCAGAAAACCGAACGAATCTTTATGCCGGACATGGATGAAGAACAGCGGCAGGAATACAAAAAAGGCTGGAACCGTGCCGTCAGCTGCAGTCTGGGCTGGGAGAAGGAAGTATGAAAATAAAACAGGATTTGATGGGGCTGCTTTTTCCGCCAAGATGCCCGCTGTGTGACGGGCTGCTTACCGTTTCCGAGCTGCGGGAAAATGAGAAAATCCATAGAGACTGCCGTGCACGTCTGTTCCCGTTAAAACAGCCGTACTGTATGCACTGCGGCCGTCCGCTTTCAAAGGAGGAACAGGAATACTGCGCTGACTGCGCAATGCGGATTGCACGGACGAAAGAACCCTTCTGGAACGGGGAACCGTTTTCAAACATCACGGAAGGAAGGTCCCTGTTCGTATACCAGGGGGACATCCGCCGGATGATGTACCGTTTTAAATATTCCAACCGTCGGGAATATGCAGAATTTCTTGCAGTCGAAACAGAAAAAAAATATGGAAACTGGATTTTACATAACGGGATTGAGGCAGTAGTTCCGGTTCCGATGTATCCAAAGAAAGAAAAAAGGAGAGGATATAACCAGGCAAAGCTGTTTGCAAAGGCTATCGGAGAGCGCCTGGGGCTGATTTATGAACCGGATGCGGTCAGACGTCTGGCGGACACAAAACCGCAGAAAAAATTAAATGCAGAAGAAAGAAAAAATAACTTAAAAAATGCTTTTCATGCAGAGGATTTTGTAGTAAAATATAGTTGTGTCCTGTTGGTTGATGATATATATACCACAGGGATTACGGCGGAAGCAGTTGCAAAAGAACTCTGCAGGGCAGGAACCGGTAAAATATTTTTTCTGTCTGCCTGTACTGGCAGGGGTGCTTAGGAGGGACACAGGGATGAATGTGATCAATTGTAAATCGTGCGGCAAACTTTTTAATTCGCTGGATAATACCAGACTCTGCCCGACGTGCAAGCGGGCACTTGAAGATAAATTCCAGGAAGTCAAGCAGTATCTGAGAGATAATCCGGATTCCACCATAAACCAGACAGCAGAGGATAATGACGTCAGCGTCAAACAGATTAAGCAGTGGATTCGGGAGGAGAGGCTGATTCTGACCAATACGGCCGGATGTGATATCCGCTGTGAGCAGTGCGGTGCAGCAATCCGTACAGGCCGTTTCTGCGAAAAATGCAAGGCAAACATGACCATGGATTTCCAGCAGGCGATTGGAAAGCCAAAGGGGACACTGATTGAGCCGAAGAAAAAATCAGAGAAGGACCGCATGCGTTTTCTGCAAAGTTAGGACGGTTTTGGATAAATCTGGTTGTCTGAACAGGAGTTGCCGGGATATAGTAACTATATCCCGGTTTTTACTTTATAGGAATGAGGCAGTGGATATGAGTGCGAAGCCACTTTTTTTATGTTTGAAAATATATCCAGATGTGTTATAATGAGTTAGTATATTGTCTGCTACAGCACACGGAGGATTTATGATTAACGAGGAACGGGTAAGGGAAATGGTTCATATGGCGGTATATGACACATACGAAGAAAAGAAAAACCGTCCGATGAACGAATATTATATGTGGGATTATGTTGGGAAAGAACTGGTAAAAAGCTTTTTTACCGGCACCATCTCGTTCGCACTTCTGGGAGGTCTGTGGGTGCTTAAAGATCTTACAGGGCTTGTAACCTATATCAATAATACCGACCTGACGGTTCCGGTTATACGGATTGTGGCGCTGTATGCGGCGTTTCTTGCAGTGTATCTGCTGGTAACGGCGATTGTTTACTGTATCCGCTATGTCAGGGGACGTAAGCGCCTGCGCAGGTACGCGGAACACTTAAAAAAAGTGAGAAAGCAGTACAGCAGGAATAAATAGGGGGCTTTATGACAGGTTTATTGGAAATCAAGGACCGGCTGATCCGGTTTTACAGTAAATATGAAACATGGCTGTTTCCAGTTTTGAAATTTATACTGGCATGTACGCTATTTGCCATGATTAATGCACATGCCGGGTATATGGAAGCAATCAGCAGCTGGCCGGTGGCACTGGTGCTGGCGCTGGTCTGTGCGGTACTTCCGGTGAATACCATGGTCTGGCTTGCAGCGGCTGTTGTTCTTGCGGATATGTACGCGCTGTCGCTGGAAGTGGCGCTTACGGCATTTATTCTTTTTGCGGCGCTGTTTTTTTTGTATTTCAGGTTTGCGCCGGAACATGGGATTATGGCGGTGCTTACCCCGGTTTCGTTCGGGTTCGGGATTCCGTACCTGATGCCGGTGGCTGGCGGGCTTTTATGCAGTGTTTCCGCGGTGTTTGCCGTTGTCTGTGGTACTGTGATTTATTATTTCCTGGATGGAATACACCAGAATGCAGGAACGCTTGCCAGTGTGGAAACTGTCGGAAACGGGGAGATGTCCGTATTTGATATCGCGGTCGGACAGCTTCTGGGCAATAAAGAAATGTATCTGGTGATCACGATTTTTGTAGTGACGGCCATTGTTGTTTATGTTGTCCGCCGGATGGAAGCGGATCATGCATGGACACTTGCCATTATTTCGGGTATGTTAATTGAGATTGCAGGGCTGTTCGTGGGTTTCATGCTTCTGGGGCTTACGGACAAATATGTCCCGATGCTTATTGGAAACCTGGTTTCTTTGTGTATTTCATTTATCCTGCAGTTTTTGTTTATGAATCTGGATTACGACAGGACGGAGCGCGTCCAGTTCGAGGATGACGATTATTATTATTATGTAAAGGCTGTTCCGAAAAAAATGGTTGCGGTAAAGGATGTGAAAGTCAAGCATTTTGGGAATACTGGAAGTATGGGAAAAAGGATTGACCATTCCCGTAATGAGCCGGATACATGGGAAGAGGAAAACAGCCGTAAGGTTCTCGCGAAGGAATTTGATATTGATGAAGATTTATTAAAATAGGATTTGTGGAAGGGAGGAAGAAACGTGGAGGATTTTCTGGGGAAGTTGAGTGAATTTTACACTCAGGCAACCAGGTTTGTGGGACTTCCCGACCGTTTGTCACGGGTAGATATCATAGAAGTTCTTATTATATCCGTTTTGTTTTACAACGTTCTGCTCTGGATTAAGAGTACGCGGGCATGGAATCTGTTTAAGGGAATCCTGGTCATTTTGTTCTTTGTGCTTCTTGCGGCTTTTTTCCAGATGAACACGATTCTCTGGCTGGCAGAGAATACGTTAAATGTTGGACTGATTGCGCTGGTAATTATTTTTCAGCCGGAGTTAAGAAGGGCACTGGAAAACCTGGGCGGAAAAAATATCATGGGCAGATTTTTCAGTATTGGAAAGGCGGATGGAAATAAATTTTCGGATAAAACAATTGATGAAGTGATTAAGGCATGCTACGCTATGGGAAAGGTAAAAACAGGTGCGCTGATTGTCATAGAGGATGAAATACAGCTTGGTGAATATGTACGTACCGGCATTGACATAGATGCGGTTCTTACAAGCCAGATCCTGATAAATATATTTGAAAAAAATACTCCATTGCATGACGGGGCGGTCATTGTACGCGGGGACCGCATTATTTCCGCAACCTGTTATCTGCCGCTTTCGGACAGTCTGACCTTAAGCAAGGACCTTGGAACCAGACACCGTGCCGCGGTTGGAATCAGTGAGGTCAGCGATTCTCTTACCGTCGTGGTTTCCGAGGAAACCGGAAAAGTTTCCATTGCCCTGCACGGGCAGATTTATCATGACGTTGGGGCGGATTTCCTGCGTGAAAAGCTGGAATACCTGCAGAACCGGAATCATGAAATGACAAAGCTTGAATTATTAAAAAGGAGGTTTAAGAATGTTAAAAAAGATTCTCAGAACCCTGGTCAGTAATCTCAGCTTTAAGATTCTGGCAGTGTTTTTTGCATTTATTCTGTGGCTTGTCGTATATAATATTGATGATCCGCGCATTTCCAAGAATTTTACAACGAATGTCACCGTGGAAAATGAATCGGCGGTGCAGGAGCTGAATAAATGCTATGAGATTTTGAATGGTACAAATACAGTTTCGTTTTCGGCATCAGGGAAAAGAAGCCTGCTGGATAAACTGGAAGACCTTGATTTTTCTGCGGTGGCGGATTTAAGCCGCATGGTGGTGAAACCGGACGGGGAATCTGCGAGCGTTCCGATTGTAATTACCTGTAAACGGAATGCCGCTTCCAGCGCGTTAAGTTTTAATGGAAAAACAAAATATCTTGAGATTTCCCTTGAGGATTACATGAGCCGCCGGTTTATGATAAAGGCGGATACCAGCGGCAAGGTGGCGGACGGGTTTGCACTTGGGGAAGTGACAGTCACCAACCCGAATGTGCTTAAAGTATCGGGACCTGCCTCAATTGTGGAAACCGTTGTCAATGTGGTTGCCACGCTGGATGTGGAGGGGATGTCTGCAAATATTTCTGATAATGTCATTCCGGAACTTTACGATGCAGACGGTAAGGAAGTGGATTCCACAAGGCTTAAGATGAGCAGTGATACGGTTACGATTGCCGCCAGAATCCTGAGTGTCAAGGAAATCCCGCTGTCGTTTGCAACCAGTGGCAATCCGGCAGGGGAATACCGCGTTGTGGAAATTACAAGTAAGCCGGGCAGCGTAAAACTGAAAGGTTCATCCGTGGCGTTAAATCCGCTGATTTCAATTGATATTCCGGGGAATCTGATTAATGTAAGCGGTGCAACGGCGGATGTGACAACAACGATTGATATTACGGATTATCTTCCTGAAGGAACCGAGCTGGTGGATCCGGCCGAAGCGTCGGTTGTGGTAACGGTAAGGTTTAAGGCGTATGAATCCAAGCAGTACCGGTTAAATGCCAGCCATATAGCGGTTGAAGGGCTGGATGATGAGCTGGAGATTAAATTCATGCAGAATCCGATTCCGGTGACAATAAACGGTCTGCAGGAGAATCTGGACCGGCTGACAGCGAATTCCATAAAGGCGTCTATTGATGTTTCAGCTTTAAAGGAGGGGGAACACCGTGTTACCCTGTTAATCATGCTGGATGAAGAGCTGTATGCCTACCAGCCGATTACAATTGAAATCAGGCTGTCGAGAAAGGATGCACCGGCAGATACTCCGGGCAGCAGTGAGGAAGAGGATAATTCGGAGGAGAACACTGGGAAGGAACCTGAAAATTAAAACAAATCAAAATGTAAAATGAATTGAGGTAACTAGTATGGCAAGAATGTTTGGAACAG
>CAYNOE010000010.1:0-28493 GCA_964398745.1 uncultured Lachnobacterium sp. | reverse complement strand
CGAACCCGCCTCCCCAGCTTGGGAAGCTGGTATTCTACCGATGAACTACATCTGCAACATATTTATTGTAACACAGTTCTTTTGAAATGTCATCCTTTTTGGGAAAATTTTTTAAAAGCATTTTTTAAAAATTCCCAGGAGAGAAAAATATTTATAAAAGAAGCCCGTTATCAGCAATATATTTTTTTAATGCGGCAAAGCTTTCCGCACTGATGACATGCTCAATCCTGCAGGCATCCTCCACAGCAACCGTTTCATCCACGCCAAGCCGAACAAGACACTTTGAAAGAAGCTGGTGCCGTTCATAAATCATTTCTGCAATCTGCCGTCCCTCGTCTGTCAGATAGATGAAACCTGCATCCGTTACAGTGATATGATGCTTTTCCCTGAGATTTTTCATAGCAATGCTGACGCTGGATTTTTTAAAGCCAAGTTCATTGGCAATATCCACCGAACGCACAACCGGAAGCTTATGACTCAAAATAAGTATAGTTTCCAGGTAATTTTCTGATGATTCATTACTTCGCATGTTCTTTTCCCTCTGTCTGTTACTCTTTAATTCTGTCTAATTCTGTAAGGCTAATCCCGGATGCTGTTAAGATTACCTTTAAGTCAATATATCTTTTTTTCAGGGATTCATACACTTCTGATTCCTTGTCAGCCAGCAGCATCCATTCCTGTATTCTTGAAAATTCTTCAATATTTCTCTGGATCATTTCTTTTTCAGTCATACAAACACCTGCCTTTTTTATGAACTGCTACTCTTTAATCCGGTCTAATTCTGTAAGGTTAATCCCGGATGCCGTTAAGATTACTTTTAACTCAATATATCTTTCTTTCATTTCACTGTATGCTTCGGAATTTTTATCAGACAGACGCATGTAACGCTGTACTCTTGAAAACTCTTCAACTGCCAATTTCAGCATTTCTTTTTCTGTCATACAATCACCTGCTTTCTTTATATTCAGTATAGGACAAATATAAGAAAAAAGCAACGGGAAATTTCCATGATAAAAAGGACACCCATCCGGGTGTCCCTTAAAATTCATTTCCAATTTCCAATTACCGGTAAACTCTGTAAGTATACTGGGCAGTATAAGAGCCTGTGACCCTTCCGCCCCTAAGGTCAGCTTTTTTCTTCTTTAAGCCTGACTTTTTGATGGTAAAAGTAAAATCTTTTGTGGAGCCGGAAGAAACACTTACATTCTTTTTGCTCAGTTTGTAAGTTCCGACCGTCTTACCATTTGCATCTTTCACTGATATTTTAATTTTTTTAAGAGCGGTAACCCTGTATGACAGTTTATTCACGAATCTCGTTTTAATTACAAGATTTCCCTTTTTATCAAAGGAAACTTTGTAAGCATCCATGCCTGTATCACCATAGCTTACATCGCCTGTGGTAATTTTTCTGGCTGTATACTGATTTGCCTTAACAGATACCTTACACCTTAAGGCAGTACCGTCTTCACACTTAACCGTAATTGTGGCATTGCCTGTTTTCTTTGCTGTTACCTTACCATTTTTGTCCACTGTGGCAACTTTCTTGTTGCTTGATGACCATGATTTTGCTTTACCATCAGTAACAGAAAGCTTTTTGGTAAAACCTGCAGTGATGGTAGCTTTGGTCTGGTTCAGTTCCGGTTTTGCAGCGACAGCGTCTGAATCAACCTCTACTACATAGTTTGTGCCATCCGCAAAGGTAAAACCATATTCATAATCCCCCTGCGGAAGAGTCCATGTGTCAAGATAAACATACCCCGGAATCCCCATGGATGATGCATCAATATAACTGGATGCTGAAACCTCCAGCGGATTATTCTCATAATCGCTGAGCAGAACTCCCGAACCATTATAAAGTGATAATGTTGTAGCAGTTGGATTTTGTACCACAATATAAATCTTAACGTTACCGTCAGATGGAACCGTAAATGGAACACGGACTTCCTGCCCTGCAGTTGCTGTTCCACTCTTATCCGCCAGGGTTGCCCCCTTTAATGTACTGCCCTTCACTGCTGCCTCTGCCGGTACAGCCGTTGCGAACACTGCTGTCAAAGCAATGGCAAGAGCCAGAACCAGACTGCTGATTTTTGTTGAAACCTTTGTCTTCATAAAAATAAACCTCTTCCTTTCCATTTTCCTTTGGTTTTTAGTTTTTCATCCCCCCGCAGAAGGGCTGAAACAATTTTGTAACATTATTGTACCTTGTCTTCCGCAGTTTGTAAAGAGATATTATTCCATATTAATTTCACAAAAATTTCACATTTTTTTGTATATTTCTCCGATTCCGGGTTTTAGCATACAAGAACCTTATTCCGGCTACACAGTTTGGGCTGCTTCTCAGCCGGCATTCTGTCCGCCACATTCATAAACAAGTGTTTCCCCATATACGGTTTCATAAATTTCTTTCCATACCATGAAATTTTTTTCCCGCATCATTTCCACATTCTGCGGTTTCGTCAGAAAAGCATCAGGATAAATGGCTTTTGCAATATGGATGGTATATTCCTGCACATAAAACCCATCATCCCCAAGGATATCGCTGTCTTCCATTGTAATAAAACACGGGAGCACCGGAACGTTATTTCTGGCGGCAAATATATATGCGCCTTTTTTGAGGGGCTTTGGTTTCCGGTAATTCCACCACATGCTCTGTTCCGGATAAATAAGCATGAAATCCCCATGGGAAAGAACCGTATCCATGGAGCGCATGAATTTTTTCATGGTTTCCTTATTGGAGCTTAACGGGAAGGTATAGCAGTTGCGCATCAGCATTCCGTAAAATCCCGGAAAATTCGTATAATTTCCTTCCCGGATCACACGGTAAAACCTGCGGTTTTTCTGGTTTGACGCTTCATAGGCAATCTGCATTGCAAAGCTGTCAAATGCATTAAAATGGTTACAGGTAATGACAGCGCCCGAATTTAATGCATTCATATTTTCGATTCCGTTAATCCCCTTAATAATTAACTGTCTGTCATCCAGCATCCGGTTCATGAAACGCCGTGCTGCCCTGTAGGTAAGCCCCGTCTTTATCCGGCTTTTGATTTTTTTTCTAAGATAGTCGATTTCCTCTGGTTTCAGTTCCCTTGACGGCGGATCCTCTTCAACATCCTCGTCGAAACGCCCTTCCCTTTCCAGCCTTGCAATTTTGTCCAGTACCATAAGACGTTCTTTTGATTTCAGCTTCCCGCTCTTTACCAGATTCAGGTAATTATTTTCCTTTGCGGTTTCACAGGCAGCAGTCTGCATAAGGCGTTCACAGGAAAGTGCGTCATTGTGTCTTTGCTCATCCGTGTAAGCATCCAGCTCAGCCCTGATTTCTTCATATACGGCTGTATGCCCCGCGTACTTCCAGAAATATTCCTTCATCCTGCAGTCCCTGTAGTGCCATGGCTTGGACACCATAATATAATGGATAATGCAAATCTCCTCCTCTTTGACCGGCAGCGTACCATACATCTCCACATTCCACTTCTGCGGCAGCCATAATACCCTGTCTTTACAGATCAGGTTCAAATAATCTTCATCCTGCGTTACCACGAAATTGTATTCCTGAAGCAGTAAGGCAAACTGCTGTAACACATTGT
This sequence comes from uncultured Lachnobacterium sp., assembly GCA_964398745.1. Taxonomy (GTDB): domain Bacteria; phylum Bacillota; class Clostridia; order Lachnospirales; family Lachnospiraceae; genus Roseburia. The sequence goes on along the minus strand of CAYNOE010000010.1, from coordinate 24,906 downwards.
TTTTCCGGAACTGCTCACAGTTAATTAACAGTATTCCTGCATTAAAAAACCGGTTTCTGTCAATTCCAAGAACGCGCTCCACATAAGTACCGAATACGTCCTCCTGAACCATCACCTGTTCCCGGCAGGCTCCCAGATAACAGTCCCCTGTATCATATGCAAAAAGTTCCGCTATGTCAGAAAATACAACGGTATCACTGTCAATGTAAATAACCTTATTATATTCCGGAAACATCTCCGCAATAAACAGACGGTAGTATGTGGTTTTTGAGTAATAATCTCGGACTGGCAGTCTGTCACTTACTGACGTTAAATAATCCGTTACATCATCAAACTGAATGTGAAACTTTTCATTCTGCATCGCAAGCATCACATCCTGCATTTTGTCAGAAATATCCGTATGCAGTATGTGGATTTCGTACTCAGCGTCCTCTTTTGCATGTTCCATAATGGATGTCAGTGAGACAATGGTGTACTTTACGAAATTGTCGTCACAGGCATAAAAAACCGGTATTACTTTCTTCATTTTTCTTTTACCTCCCCTGTCGCCGAAATGGCTTCAAATTGTTTTTTTAAATCCGAATACCCGGATAAAATATCATCAAATTCATGGTAGTGGAATACACTGTGTATTTTTTCAATTTCCCACTGCTTGATGTTGGCAGTGTGCGGATACGGCAGATAAAACAACCTCTTTGAAAAATGCCGTACCACCGTGGATTTATGCAGAAATTTCTGGTCATTGAATTTCTGCGGCAGCATTTTCTTTTTTGTTGTGCTTCTTATAATTGCACTCTGGTCTGCAAAAATAAGTTTTTTTGTCCGGATTAGTTTTCTTGCTTTTTTTAACAGCCCGGTCTTTTTAATCTCTTTCATATTAAATAATAAAACACCGGCATTCACATAATTCGGATAAATCAGGTATTTCCCATAATGGTCACGCGCTGCCGCGTATTCATATCCCTCCACATCCGTATTATACAAAAGACAGATATCCTTCTGGAATAACAAATCCACATCCAGATACAGAAGTTTATCCGGCATTCCCGGAATTTCATCCGAAAATAGCCGAAGAAGCGTGTACGGGGAACAGTATGCATCTTCGTTCGGGCAGTATGCAAATTCCCGTTCGTAATTTTCGGTTACGTCTATGCGTATGACCGTGTTTTTATCATTATACCTTTTGGCAGTCTGCTCCAGAAAATCTGCCATCTGTCCGGTAATTGCCGTATATTCCGGTTTTATCCTTATCATGTCCATGGTAAAAATATATATGCAGAACGGTTCTTTTGTTTTTGTCCTCTCCAAAATGGAAAGCATACAGCTTAATATGCCGTCAAATACTTTGCCATTTCCCGAAAACAGAATATGAATCATCAGTTATTTCTCCTCATGGTTTTGTATTTTTCTGTAATGGACTTTTTCTATAGTATTCTTCTTTGCACGTTCTTTCATTACATGGTAAACCATGTCGCGCAGATTTTTCCGCTGCTCTTTTGCCGGTAATGTTTCATCCGTGTAAAACGGTCCGTCCACATAAGTAACCATCTGCGGATGCCTTTTGCCTTTTTTCTTCTGGTAGGTATTTGTAATGCAGTACACCGGCGCATGGTATTTAACAGGATATTTAAAGGAAGCATCCGTAAATGGACGGATATTTATATAATACGGCCATATATGCGCCTCCGGATAAATCATCAGGTTATCCTTCCTGGCCAGTCTGGTCTTTACTGCATGCAAAAAATTATTCATCGCGTCCTTATCATCCGGCAGCGGCAGTGCGCCCAGATACGGCGTGATTTTTCCAAGCACTGGCATGGAAACATTGTTCGGATGTACGATTACCCAGATATCCTTTGGCAGGCTTACCATCGTCGGGACAAGCGCATCCGCAAGAAAATGCGTATGGTTTCCATAAAGGATGTATCCGCTTTCCCCTGCCTGTCCCAACACTTCTTTATTCACAATTTCATGGGAAAAATAAAGCTTCATATAAATCTTTGCCAGCGGAACGGCAACGATTCTGTACCAGAATTTATGAAGGAATTCTCCTCTTAAATAACGATAGCTTCCATCTATTTTTTTCGCCCTGATATGGTCACCCGAAAATTCATCGTTTAATTCATCGCTGTACCAGATGACGTTCTCTTTTCTCATGTTCTCACCTCCACCCCGTCTTGTCATATATTACACTATATTTTGCCTCTTGTCAATGTTATAATATAGTTTTAAAAACTATGTGTTGTATCTTTGCTAAATTTACACAATATTCTGATCTTATAATTTTTACCCAGTTTGGTTATTTTCACATTACCAGTTCTGCACTATAATCTTACATAGTCACTATTCAAAACCTCGCCCCATACATTCGCAAAACCGCACGACCAGTCGTGCTTTTCCGTTACTTCGTAACTAATTTTGCTCATATATGGGGCGGTGGCTCTATTCGAGCCACCCTGGAATAAGATAAGCAGACTCTTACATGCAGGCATGACGATTCTGCTTATCTTATCCCAGGGGGTTTTTGAATAATTACCTTATATAAAAAATATTATGAACCATTAGGAGGATATTATGAGCCAGACAGAAGACAGATATGAATTAAATAAAAACCTTGCACAGATGTTAAAAGGCGGCGTCATCATGGATGTTACCACACCGGAGCAGGCAAAGATTGCTGAAAGCGCAGGCGCATGCGCAGTTATGGCGTTAGAGCGTATCCCGGCGGACATCCGCGCGGCAGGCGGCGTATCACGTATGAGCGATCCGAAAATGATACGCGGAATCCAGGAGGCTGTATCCATTCCGGTTATGGCAAAGTGCCGTATCGGACATTTTGCGGAAGCACAGATTCTGGAAGCTATTGAAATTGACTATATTGATGAAAGTGAAGTTCTTTCCCCAGCTGATGATGTTTACCACATTAACAAAAGGGATTTCAAAGTACCTTTTGTCTGCGGTGCAAAGGATCTGGGCGAAGCGCTGCGAAGAATTAATGAAGGCGCATCCATGATCCGTACCAAGGGCGAACCGGGAACCGGAGACGTTGTACAGGCTGTACGCCATATGCGAAAGATGAACAGTGAAATTGCAAAGCTTACCAGTATGCGTAAAGACGAGCTGTTTGAAGCTGCAAAGCAGTTACAGGTTCCTTATGATCTCGTAGAATATGTACATGACAACGGAAAACTTCCGGTTGTAAACTTCGCAGCAGGCGGCGTTGCAACTCCGGCAGATGCAGCCCTTATGATGCAGCTTGGTGCAGAAGGCGTCTTTGTCGGTTCCGGAATCTTTAAGTCCGGCGATCCTGCAAAACGTGCCGCTGCCATTGTAAAAGCTGTGACAAACTTTACAGACGCGAAACTGATTGCGGAGCTGTCCACAGACCTCGGCGAGGCAATGGTCGGAATTAACGAGCAGGAAATCGCCCTCTTAATGGCAGAAAGAGGAAAATAATGACGGTTGCAGTACTTGCCCTCCAGGGCGCATTTATTGAACATGAAAAAATACTTTCCAGACTTGGGGCTGATGTGATTGAACTGCGGCAGGCAGAGGATGTAAAGAAGTCTTATGACCGACTGGTTCTGCCCGGCGGTGAAAGCACGGTGCAGGGAAAACTGCTTAAAGAACTGGATATGTATGACACACTTTATGAACAGATTTCAGGCGGTATGCCGGTGCTTGCCACCTGTGCGGGAATGATTCTTCTTGCCTCTGAAATTGAAGGAAGTGACGGACACCACTTTGGAACCATCCCTATGTGTGTCCGCCGCAATGCCTACGGCAGACAGCTTGGCAGCTTCCACACGGATGCAGAGGTTTCAGGCATCGGCATGGTTCCAATGACTTTTATCCGTGCACCGTATGTCGCACATACCGGCGACGGCGTAGAGGTGACGGCTCAGGTGGATGGAAAAATTGTCGGGGTGCGCTACAAAAACCAGCTTGCATTTTCGTTCCATCCGGAGCTGGATGATGATACGCGGATTCATGAAGCATTTCTTAAATTGTAGTATTTCTGCAATATAAAAGGACGGTAGCAAACCGTCCTTTTATTATTCTAATCAAGCGTAAGTTTTTCTGTTACAATTCCCAGGGCTTCCAGTTTTGCCTTGGTGGTTCTTAACTGGTACTGGATTTCTTTTTCCCTGTCATTCGCTGCTTTAATTCTTTGTAAATCAATATACTTGTCCATTAATATTATGGCTGGTCCTTTTTCTGTCATTTCTGATACCGCCATATCATCATTTTCTCCTTTCTCTTGAAAAACCATATTAGGTAATTGTGAAACTCCCTGTTTCCGAAATCCAGTTGTGCAATATAGACAAATCATATGCAGGTACTTTGGAGCCGTTGGTACTTAGGCGCTGTATTTTAGCGCCTTACGTACCACTACGAGCGACAAGTAGCGCAAGCGTGCCTGCATTGATTTATCTATGTTGTACAACGGACGGCTTACATCATAGAGTTTCGCAATTACCTAAAAAACTATATCCCATTCTTCATATACTCCGACATCATACACACACCTGCCGCCCCCTGGCTTATGCAGTCTTTTATGTTGTCCTCATGAATCCCGCCGATGGCATAGACCGGAATGCTGACAGACTGGCAGACATCCTTTAAAAATGAAAGCCCCCTTCCCGGAACTCCTTTTTTGCAGTCTGTGGAAAACACATGGCCTGCCGTCACATAAGAAGCAGCGCATAATTCGGCAAGCAACGCATCCTGCATGGAATGCACAGATACTCCCAGTCCGGTAAAATATTTTTTTTCCTCCGCAGTCATGGAAAGCATGGCGGCAAGCGGCATATGCAGCCAGTAAATGCCAAGCCGTCTGGCAACTGCGGGGAAACTATGCACAACCAGCGTGGTAGCGCTGTTTTCACACAGTTTTTTTACTTCTTCCGCCAGTGCTTCATATTCCGGTTCTTTTAAATCCTTTTCCCGTAAAACCAGTAAATCCGGTTCTTTTTGCAGTACCCTTTTTATCTGTTCTAAGAAGTCCCCTTTTACCAGCTTCCGGTTTGTAATACAGATCTTTTTATACGTAGACATAATCGTTGCATACCGGCTGCAGGCCTTCCTGCTCCATATCCGAATAAACATCATCAAAACTTCTGCCATCGGAAATCTCAAACTGCTCGTCCCCGGTATCATCAAGTTCCTTTCCCTCATATTTACTCTCATGGTCGCCGATTCCGGTAGACACACCTGCCGATATTTTGGTCGCCGCAATCTTTACGATACCGTCACGGAAATGTTTCTGCTCCCTGGTAGAAACCGTAATTCCAACATACGGTAGGAAAATACGGTAGGCACACAGTATCTGGCAGAGTTCTTTTTCATGGACGTCCTGAGGATTAATCTTATCGTTATTAACAATCGGACGCAGTCTTGGACAGGAAAGCGAATACTCCACATACGGATATTTTCTCTGAAGAAAATAGATATGGAGCGCACTTGCAAGTGCATCCTTTCTGAAATCGGAAAGGCCAAGCAGTGCAGAACCTGCAACGCCGCGCATTCCGCCTAATATGGCACGCTCCTGCGCATCGAAGCGGTACGGATAAATCCGCTTGTGCCCCAGGAGATGCAGTGTTTCATATTTGTCAGAATCGTAGGTTTCCTGAAATACGGTAACATAATCCGCCCCGCACTCATGCAGATAGCGGTATTCATCGGTATTCATCGGATAAACTTCCAGCCCTACATTCCGAAAATACTTCCGTGCCAGTTTGCAGGCTTCCCCAATATAAGTAACATCACTTGCCGCGCGGCTCTCACCGGTCAGCATCAGAATTTCCTCTATGCCGGAATCTGCAATGATTTTCATTTCATGTTCGATTTCTTCTGTGGTCAGTTTTTTCCTGTGGATGTCGTTATAACAGTTAAACCCGCAGTAAATGCAGTAATTTTCACAGTAGTTTGCAATATAAAGCGGGGTAAACAGATATACGGTATTTCCAAAATGTTTACTGGTTTCTATTTTTGCCCTTTTTGCCATCTCTTCTAAAAACGGGGCGGCTGCCGGAGATAAAAGAGCTTTAAAATCCATGACTGAACAGGTTTCCTGCGCCAGCGCACGCTTTACATCCTGCGCCGTGAAGCTGTTATAATCATAATTTTTCATCTCCTCCAGTACCAGGTCCCTGATACCGGAATCAATCTGTTCCATCCCCTCCATGTATTCCATATGATTTGTCCTGCATGAAGGATCTGTTTCCAGTTTATGCTTTCTTTCCAGTGCTTTTTTACTTAATTTGTCTGAATCAATAAAAAAATGATTTTCTGACATGATATTACGCCTCTTTTCTAATCTCTCAGGAATCCGGTCAGCGGATCTGAAGCGGATGCCCCGCGCTCTAATACCCTTCCGAGTCCGGCAAGGTATGCGCTTCTTCCTGCCTCGATTGCCGCCTTAAATGCAGCCGCCATCGCCGGAATGTCCCCGGCTGTTGCAATTGCCGTATTGGACATAACTGCCGCCGCTCCCATTTCCATGGCTTCACATGCCTGTGACGGCTTTCCAATGCCGGCATCCACAATAACCGGAAGGTCAATTTCATCTATCAGAATCTGAATAAATTCTTTTGTTGCAAGCCCTTTGTTTGATCCAATCGGGGATGCAAGAGGCATCACTGCTGCGGCTCCTGCATTCATTAAGTCCCTTGCCGTATATAAATCCGGATACATGTAAGGCAGAACGACAAATCCCTCGTCCGCCAGAAGTTCCGTTGCCTTTACCGTTTCCACATTGTCCGGAAGCAGATATTTGCTGTCTTTCATAATTTCAATCTTGATGAAGTTTCCGCAGCCAAGTTCCCTTGCCATCCGGGCAATCCTGACCGCTTCTTTTGCATCCCTCGCCCCGGAAGTATTGGGAAGCAGCGTCACATTATCCGGTATAAAGTCCAGTATATTTTCTTTTTGTTTTGTATTCGTCCTTCTGACTGCAAGGGTAATAATCTGTGCGCCTGCCTGTTCCACTGCTGCTTTAATTAATTCCATGGAATATTTCCCGGAACCCAAGATAAACCGGGAGGTAAAGGTTTTTCCTCCCAGTATAAAACTGTCATCATCCGGTGATCCGCCGCCCATGAAACTTACGATTTCCACAACATCCTTATCCTTTAATACTGTACTGTCATACTGCTCTTTCGGTACAATTTCCCCGTTAATCTCCACCACAAATGTACCCATTTTATATTCGTTTTCTTCTAAATATTTAAGAAGCGGCATTCCTGCCGCATCCACATCTTTTCCATTAATATGAACCAACATTTTTCTCCCTTCTTATTCTTTTTTTACCGGTATCCCTGCATCATCCGCTTTTCTCTGCAGGATAGCTTCCATTTCCTGGTCCGGAATCAGTCTTTTGGGATCGATTAAAAGCTTGATACTCCCGTCCACCCTGCCGACCGCATAAACAAACTGGTTGCCTGTTCCGTTCGTCCATCCAACCTTTGGAGGCGGAAGAAGCTTGTCCTTTGGCAGTTCCACTACGTCAGCAATCTTTTCAACAGCCAGCCCTATCATATGTTCCCCATAGCTGATTACTATAATGCAGGTTTTGTCATTGTATTCAAGCGACTCCTGTCCAAACCGCATCCGCACATCAATGACCGGAACCACTTTTCCGCGCAGATGAATAATGCCTTTGACATAATCCGGACATTCCGGCATTCTGGTTATCGACTGGTAGATAATTACTTCCGTGACATAAGAAATCCTAAAACCAAAACATTCATTTCCAGACATGAAAGTCATATATTTGTTTCTTAAAGTTTCTTCTTCCCCATCCCCGGTTTCCTCTTCAAATTTTCCTCCCGGATTTTGCTCCGGCACCACGCTTTTTGGCTGTTCGTTTTTATTGTATCCCAGCATTGCAGTCACTTCTTTTTCAACCTCTTCCTCCTCTGGGAAAACAGCGCCCATTGCAGCAAGCGTATTCCGGATATCCGAAGAAACAGAAGACATAAAACAAGTGGCTTCCTGAAACCTGTCCAGTGCAAGCCCCGGAACTTTGAGGTCTGGATTATTTATCACTATGCGCTCAATACATTCCAGCCTTGCAGTTAATTCCGCGAGAATTCCCACATAACCCTCGTCAGTAAATTCCGAAACAGCCTGCAGCGCTTCTTTTCCTTCCGGCGGTTCATGAATTTCTTTTTTCTGCGGCTTGATTACAAAATCCCCAGGTGCCATTTTTTGTTCTGCTTTCACGCTGTCCCGGCTGCAGATTTCAACACCCATGGATTCAAGCCCTTCTTTAAATTCCTCCATAGAACATCCGGTTATGGTAATTTCTTTAATATCATAACCCAGGGAAATCATGTCCCGCAGTTCCTGTTCTTCTTTCTGGGTCTGAAGAAAAATCCGAAAACCTTTTTCCAGGATTACTTTTGCGCTTTCCTCACTGGTAAGAATATCCTCCGGAAAAAAATTAATGTTTTCGGCAATCTCCTTCAGCTTATGCACCAGCTTAAACGCGTGGATATTCGCCAGTTCAAGCTTCGGCTGGTACTCAACAGACAGAATAAAAAAATGGCTGCCATCCGCCTGCCTGGGCGGAATATAAATACGCTGCTGTTCCTGCGTTTTTTCCGTCTTCTCCTGATTTTTCTCCTGCGGTGCCTCTGCTGCATCGCTCTTTATCCGGCTTAAAAACTGTTCCAGTTCTTCAATCAGCGGGGCTGCATCTCCGTCGGCTTCCCCGCCGTCCTGTATTTTTTCCAGCTCTCCGCTGATAAAATCCGCCACATCCAGTACATGGGTAATTAATTCCATATGCGGCACATTCTGCGGATGGGATTCTCTTAAACAAAAGAAAATATCCTCCAGCTTATGCGCTGTTTTGGTAATGCCGTCAAACTTCATAATTGCGGACGAGCCTTTAATTGTATGCATTGTGCGAAAAATCTCGTTAATGCTGTCCTCGTCAAAACAGTCCGCATCCTGCTGCTCTAATACAATTCCCTGCAGGTTCTCAAGCAGCTGTGTATTTTCAAAGAGATATGTTCCCAGCATATCTTCTGTACTCCACTCTTCCGCCATCCCGTTTCTCCTTTCCTTTGATATTTCCATATCAGATCATGCCCAGACTTTTTAGCGCCTGTTCAAATTTCTTTTCGTCTATCGGTTTTCCGGAATAAACAGTACATCCCAGTTCAAACGCCATATCCACATTTTCCTTTTCGTTTAATGCAGTTGCCATTATCACTTTTGCCTGTTTTTCCGGGGGAATCTGGTATGCCTTTTCCATTTTCCGGATTCCCGCAAGTGCCTGGTAACCGTCCATAACCGGCATCATGATATCCAGACACACAAGGTCATACGGCTCTTTATCCTCAAGCGCCATCATGTATGCATCCACTGCTTCCATCCCGTCAACTGTCACATCACAGTCACCGTACTGGGAAAGAAAACCGGACATAAATTTGCGGGTTGCATAATCGTCTTCTGCCAATAATATTCTCATACCTGTCTCCTTTTTCTGGAATGTCTTTATGGTTATTATAGTGTTGAAATATCCGGTTTGCAAGGAAAAGATGATTTATTCCTGCTGATGCACGGATTTATGCAGGCAGTAACGTTCCAGTATCTGCCGCAGTCTCTCCAAATCCAGCGGCTTTGCAATATGCTCGTTCATGCCGGCAGACAGTGCATCCTGTACGTCCTCGCTGAATGCGTTTGCTGTCATTGCAACAATCGGAATTGACTTTGCATCCTCCCTTGGCAGCGCGCGGATTGCGGCAGCCGCCTCATAGCCGTTCATAACCGGCATCTGGATATCCATAAAGATAATGGAATACCAGCCCTCAGGCGACCGGGAAAACATATCAAGACCGGCTTTTCCGTTCTCTGACGTTTCCAGCATAAGACCGGCCGTTCCCAGAATTTCCATTGCAATTTCCATATTGATTTCATTATCCTCGACCAGAAGCGCCCGCATACCGGACAGCCCCAGTTCTCCCAGATCCGCAATCTGCGCATTGTCCTGCTTTCTGTCTGCCTGTGCTGTATTTCCCTGGTACCCTGGCAGAGACTTTTTTGTATCCGGTCCGGTTTCCTGATGCTTTAAGGAAATAACCACGGTAAACTTCGTGCCCCTGCCCGGGGCGCTCTTTACTTTGATTGTCCCGTCCATCGCCCTTACGATATTCCGCACAATCGTCATTCCAAGTCCAATTCCCTGTATTTTGCTGATACGCACATCCTCCGCCCGTTCAAACGGCAGGTACAGGCGCTCCAGAAACTCTTTGGACATGCCAATCCCGTCATCCTCAAATACCAGCTCATAAGTGCAGAGCAGGTGATTCCTGTTTTCTTTTTCGGAAATGGAAAGCGTGATGTTTCCGCCTTCCGGCGTGTATTTTACCGCATTGCTTAATATATTGACAAAAATCTGCTGCACCCGCAGGCTGTCGCCAATGACATCCTCATGCCTGATATCCCCATAATGAACGGTAAAATTCTGTTTTTTCGCATCTGCATCCGGCCGGATAATCTCCGCGACCTCATCCACCAGTCCGGGTAAATTAAAACCGGTTTCCGCAAGGCTGAATTTACCGGATTCGATCTTGCTCATATCCAGCACTTCGTTAATCAGTGAGAGCAGGTAATTGCTGGAAGACCTGATTTTGGCAAGACAGTCATTGATTCTTTCCCTGTCATCCATATGTGCTCCTGCAATTGCCGTCAGTCCGATGATTGCATTCATCGGTGTACGGATATCGTGGGACATACGGGACATAAAATCCATTTTGGCATTGTTGGCACTTTCCGTATCGCGGAACGCCACTTCAAGCGCACGCCTTTTTTCGAGTTCTTCTTTCTTTAAAGCAGTTACATCCTCTACCGCCGCAAGAACCCGTGTAGTATCATCCCTGTCCATATCCAGCTTGATCAGCGAATATTTTTCCCAGGCATCCACTGCATTCTTAACTTCATATTCATACTGGACAAAATGGTTTTCCAGGCTAAGCCGGTTCTTTAAATTTTCCGGTGAAAATTCTTCAAGAAAACGCGCGGCATCCTCTTCCGCAAAATGACTGCCCGGAAATACATTCAGCCATTCGAAATAGTCCCCCTGTTTCGCAACTCCGGCTTCCAGGTTTCCCGCCTTTAAATAATCATAAGTATTATTTTCAAAATCAAATACCACGAATCTTTCGTAAAGCATTTTGACCGAATTAACTATCTGCCCGTAGCTTTCAGAGCTGCGGCGGAGCCTGACATTCTGCCCGGCATAATATAATACAAAAATGACGATAAAGACAATAAAAACTATTACCAGCATTGTTTCCAGCTGGATAACATCCCGGTTTACGGAACTGCGGATTACATTGCCTGCTGTTGCCGGAAATGTTTTCAAAAGTACCCAGTCACTGTTTTCCAGAATGACCATGCAGGCGCTGCCCACACCGACATCATCCATAAAATTAAAACTATAGGTCTTCCCCTTTTTAAATGCCTGCCTGAGTTCTCCAACGACATGCTCTTTGACGATCCCCTTTTCCTCAATCTCATCCAGTACATTCCCGGGTGCGTCTTTTCTACTGCTGGCCACAACGGTACCATCCCTTAAACAGAGATATTCAGACGCCGGACTCCCGAAATATGTAGACGAAAGCATTTCCTGTAAACGTTTTTCGTCATATATGCCAACCAGTACACCGGCAATTTCTCCGTTATCATGGTATGGTGCATAAAATAACAGCATTTTTGTCGAGGTAAACCTGGATTTTTTAACAAATGTGACTCCGGAATTTCCCCTGATGCCCTTTGTATAATATTCCCGGTCGGAACAGTCCTGTACTGAACCGTCTTTTGCAAGGCTGAGTCCGTTTTTATCTACAAAACGCACCTGGTCAAACGTCGTCTGCTCCTGAAGGATGTTTAACTCCTTACTGCCTATTTCCGGGGAATTCATCTGATGCTCATACAGACTGGAAATCATGGAGATATTACTTACGGAATTACGAAACAGGCCGTCCAGTGTTTTAAGGGACTGCCTGGAGTCGTCCTCAAGATAGCGCTGGTTCTGCTCTGTAATGCGTGTATTGGATTTACCGATAAACTGAAATATCAGGACCAGGTTTATCACAATCAGCAAACACATACTGACAGCCACCCGCTGTACCTGACGACTCTCCTGCTTTTCCATCTCATTCTCCTTTTTACGCCAGACTCCGCTGCTGCCTGCCAGTAAACCTGTATCCAGTATACTACTTTCCCTGTTTTTTTCCAAGTGTTTTATGCCCTGTCTATTATCATTTGGTAACTATTCAGCCCAGGACTTTGCACTCCGCTGCAAAGTCCTGGGCTGAACTGTTACATCATTTTAAAAAGGCATTTTAAAAAGCTATCCGGTTATTTTTGCTTTCTTACATTTCATATGCTATAATAAGGGCATGCGTGTTTTCCTGCATTATTTACAATTGAGACAAGTGTAAAACTCACTTTAAAAAGGCAGGAACCGGACAAAGATAAAAGGAGGTCTTATATGTTTGAATTTACAAATGACTGCAGAATCGGAATTGAACAAATTGACGAGGAGCACAGATATCTTTTTGAATTACTGAACCTGGCATATATCCTCGTTACGGATGATGCCCAAAACGATTACTATGAAGACATAAAAAATATCTTTACAGAGCTTGACAATTATGCTGAAATGCATTTTACCCACGAGGAAGAATACATGGAAAAAATCCGGGATCCGGAACTAATTCTCCAGCGCACCCAGCATGCATTTTTTCGGGAACGGATACTGATGCTGGATTTAAAAAATATTGACGAGCGGCCGAACCAGAAAGAGGTTCTCAACGAGCTTGTACAGTTCCTTGCCAAATGGCTTTACCGTCATATTTTAAGCAGTGACATCCTGATTGGAAAGCTTCCCCCTCTGGAGGAATGGATGTTAAAAGAAAATCCATGCGAATTTACAGATGAATACCTGATCGGAATTGATCTGATTGACCGGGAACACAGGGAACTTTTTAATATTGTTGGCCAGGCACAGCAGCTTGTGAAATCGTTTGATTCCACCACCGGCTATGACCAGTTCACCGACCTGTTACATAAATTAAGAATTTACACTGCCGAGCATTTTAGTGATGAAGAAGAATACATGGAAAAAATACATTACAAAGACCTCCCGGCACAAAAACGTGCGCATAATGCCTTCATTGACAAACTGGACTCCATTGGTCCGGATGAACTTGAAGATGCTCCCGAAGAATATCTCCAGGAGCTTCTGGAATTTCTGACCGGCTGGCTGATCAACCATATCTTAAGCTCGGATAAAAAAATTCCTGTTACCAGCTAATTCCTGCCGAAATGCCAGAATAAAAAAGCTGCGGCAGCCAGAAACAAAAAACCAGATACATTCAGGATAATTCCTGCGGCCCGGAGTGTTCTGCCGTTTGAAAGGGTGGAACATTTCGGGTTTTTTGTCTGGTAATAGACCGTAACCGTTTTATTCATCTTTTTTACAATATCCGGCTCATTTCCCATTATGTAATCCGCCCTCCGGTAGGTCACGCCGTTTACCTCATACTGGTAGACCGGATAACGTGAAGTCGTAGCAAACCGCGGAACCACCTCCAGTTCGCGCGTATCCCCGCCCAAATATTTGTGCTCCCCGTCCTGGTTGAATTCGTTGCTGCTATAGCAGGAGCCAATGATTTTTCCGTCGGTCTTTCCGTCAAACTGCCTCCTGTTTTTTTCATACATTAAAAAACAAAATGCCACTACCAGCATTACAAGCCCAAAGATGAGCAGGATAAATGATACGATATTCATGTTGTGTCTCCTATAATTTTTTTCATCCGTTTCCGAAATATTTTTTTTGGTCACTATTCAAAAACCCCATCCCTGAATCGTTACTTTTGGGAATATTTCACCAGAAAAAGCTCCACTGCAATCTGGTCCCCCATATGTCCTGTCTTTACGGCAGTTTCGTATTCCACACCGTCGCGGACAGCCTGTTTTAACTGTGCCGTGGTAAATGCACGGCACTGGGACTGGTATTTTTTTAACGCCCATTCCGGGCAGCCTGCTTTGGATGCAATCTCTTTCTTTCCAAAACCCTGGTTTGTCATCGCCTGCACAGTAAGCAGCCGTTTAAACTGGCTGGAAAGCAGATAAAGAATCCGCATCGGCGCCTCCCTCAGGGCAAGAAGGTCATAATAAAGCTCCAGTGCCTTTTTCTGCTGGTGTACTGCCACTGCGTCAATCATCTCGAAAATCTTGTTTTCAATCCGTTCGGTCGTAATGGCTTTAACATCCTCTGCCTCAATCGTTTCTTTATCCAGCGTATAGCAGAGCAGCTTTTCCAGCTCCTTATCTATATTTTCCATATCGTTTCCCGTTTTTTGGATAAAAAGGGAATATGCGGCTCTTGAAATATTTTTTCCGCTCTTTCTGATTCTTCCTTCAATCCAGCGTGCCAGAATATCGTCTGTCTGCCTGGGAAATTCCACAATGCTACCCGCTCTTTTAACTTCCTTATACATCTTTGTTTTCCGGTCAACTTCCTTTTCCACAAAGACAAAATGAGTCGTTTCCGGCACGGATGCCATGTACTCCGCCAGTTCCTCTGCCCCCTTCTTAAAAAGACCGCTGTCCTCGATCAGAATCAGCCTGCGCTCTGCGAAAAAAGGCAGTGTTTCCGCCAGATCCACAATCTCCTTCTGGTTGATGTCCGCACCGGAAAAAACACTGGAATTCATGGTGTCATCCCCTGCAATCGCTTTCCTCAGCCTGTCCCTGTACTGGCGGATGAGATACTGCTCCTCCCCATACAAAAGATATATGTTTTTAAATTGTCCCGTTTTAATATCCTGGTCTATCGTTTTCATACCTAACACTCTATCCTTTTATTTTACTCTTGTCAATCCATCCCTGTATTTTTTCAGTTTGATCTGTCCGTCTTTTATGGTACAGTAAAACATGCTCCCGGCATTTTTAATCCTGTCCACTGCATCCGAAGCAGGATGTCCGTAGCGGTTATTTTCGCCTGCGGAAGCCGCGGTAATTTTGGGGGAAAGCATTTTAAGAAAGGATCCGCTGTTAGAATAACGGGACCCATGATGGTCTGCCTTAAAAAAGTCCACATGAAAACATGCTCCGGAGTCCGCCAGCTTCTGTTCAATTTCCGATGAAATGTCACCTCCAAAGAAACCGGTAATCCCGGTATCCTCCAGCAGAAGTACAAGGCAGCGGTCATTAATATCTGTTTCCGTGCTGTTTTTTTTGGGATAAAGACAGTGGATTTTTGTCTGTCCTGCATGTATAACATTTCCTTTTGACAGATAAATGATTTCTGTTTTGTTTTTTTCCGCCAGCCTGCAGATTTCTTTTGTTTTTTCATCCTTTTCGGATGCTTTTGAAAACACCAGATATTCTATTTTGTATCCGGCAGAAAGGATTTCCTCCAGCCCCGAAATATGGTCTGCGTCCGTATGGCTTACGAACCAATAGGAAATTTCCCTGATGCCGCGCGACTTTAAAAACGGAAGAATCCTGTAGATTCCGACTTTCCCGGTATCTGTGCTTCCACCGTCAATAAACATGGAAACTTTATCCGATGTGCAAAGATAAATCCCGTCTCCCTGCCCCACATTTAAAATATCTATTTCAAATTCCTTTTTCGCAGGGAAGAATAAAACGGCAAGCATAAAAGCCACTGCTGCCGGAAAACAAATCCGCCTTAAGTGTCCCGGTGTCTTTTGTTTTTGTATTGAAAACCACATTATAAGCAGTCCGGCTGCCAGCAGACTGTAATATGCCGCAATTTTTTCTGCTCCCGGCTTTCCGCAGACAAACACCGCTCCCGGCAGGGAAAGAAAAAATTTGCACAGCTTTTCATAAAAGCCCAGAATCCACACACAGGGTACAAGCAGAATTTTTCCGGCTGACGGAACAAAACTTCCTGCCGCCGCTCCCCAGACCGCGAACAAAAGCAGACAGCTTACCAGCTCCAGCACAAACAGGTTCAGTATCATGGAATAAACCGGAACCTCGTAATAATTATATGCCACAAGCGGAAGCGTAAACAGCTGGATTCCAAGACTGACGCCCAGCCCGTCCTTCCGGCTCTGCCAGAATGTTTTTATCCGGCTTCTTTTTCCATCTGTTTCCTGTCCGCGGCTTATGTTCCGGTAACCATTTATCAGAGTTCCCCCGATTCCCACGCCAAGCACTGCCATAACAGAAAACAAAAACCCGGAATAAAAAATCAGAAACGGATTTTCCCACAGCAGAAAAATTACCACGGCACCCAGCGCGCTGAGCAAATCATACCCATATCCCAGCACATCCGCCAGCAGATAAACAAAAAGCATCCCTGTTGCGCGTCTTGCGGATATGCTGTTTCCGGTCATAACGGTATATGAAAACATAAAAAACGCCGTAAACGCCGCCGCGGACGGATATGACATTCCCCTATGCCTGAGAAACCGGTAAATCCCCATTCCAAGCAGTGAAACGTGAAGTCCGGATATCGCTAAAATATGCGCGATTCCCGCCCTCTGGTACAAGGTTTTGATTTCTGTATCCAGACTGCTTTTTTCCCCAAGAAACATTGCGGATAAAACACCGTCAGGATCCGGAGCATCCAGTATTTCCTGCAGCCGCTTTCTTACACCATACAGCCACCGTTTATATGCATGCCCTGTTCCATACACCTTTTTTACCTGCTTTACCCATATGCCAAAATCAATTTTCTGGCTCTGGTAAAAACTTCTGGCGTTAAAGCCCCCTTCATTGGCGGCCTCCTCAAATAATGAAATTTTTCCCTGCAATACAAGGATTTGCCCGGCAGAATAATCGCCGGAAGAAACATATGCAATCACATCATTTGTTCGCATCTGCTTTTTTGACAGACGAATGGTACAGTCTGTAAGATAATAATAAATACATTTTGTTTTTGGTTCCGCCCGTTCTATTTTTCCAGCAAGCGTAACCTCCCTGCCGTCTGTAAGTTCCTTAAGACAGTTTTCCCTAAATGTGCTTTCATGTTTTGCATGAAACAGTCCGAGCATGAATATAAGCGGCAGTACAAAAGCATACAGCATCCGCCTTAATCCATGCTCCATCCACGGCGCTGCATACAGAAACAGAAATACTGCCGGTATAAAAAGCCATACCGCGGTCTGCGCACAGAGAATACCAAGAAGGAACATACACATCAGTAATAAGAATGGTCTGTTTCTCACTCTGTAGACTCCACCTCTTCCACCTCCTGTTTTATCATTTCTGGATCTGCCTCATACTGTGTTGCAAGCTCGCAGGCATAACGCACTTTACCGCTTGTATCCCCGTTGACTGAAATCTGCACCTTATCCACATGGTCAAGCTCCGTCAGGGAATTTACAATGGAGTAAAGCACAGTCTGCTCGGTAATTGTCTGGTTCTGGTTTAAAAATATTTCATCCAGGTTCACATAGCAGACCTTATCCACCACTGTAACCGTAATCAGTTTGGTCCCGGAAGGAATCGTCGCCAGAAGCCCGTCCGTTTTGGGTCCCTCTATCAGTTGTTTCATCACAAGCTTTTCAAGCGAAGTATTAGAACTGTAGTGTACCTCCCTTTTTTCCGGCACAAGCAGCTTTCCTTTTTTATCCGAAAAATACAGCGTCAGCGTGGTCTGCTGGCTGGAATTAATCTGGCCGCCCGGATTTTCCAGAAAACTGTCCTCGCTCATTGCACCCACTGTCATTTCATCCTCCAGCTCCAGCGGCTTATTCTCTACCGTAAAAGTAACATACGGATAATCCACTATCTGCAGAAGCGTTTTTGCGATTGCCGCCCGTGTCAGGATCTCCTCCGTGCTTTCCATTTCATAATATTCCTCGCTGAAATCGACCATAATCTGGTACGCGGTCGTACTCACGCCAAGCACCTGCACATCCGCAGGAATCGTCTGGCGTTCCCCTGCATCTTCCGGCTGGGTCTTTAATTTCTCCAGAAGTTCCCAGACCAGTTCTTCCCCGCCTTCATGCTCTGTTTCCACGGTTTCCGGAATCAGTTTTGTAATATCCGTATCCAGATAAAAGATTTCATATTCATTTTTTTTGTCTTTTCCGCTGCATCCAGCCGCCAGAAACATGGTAAAAAGCAGAAGAAGCACTGCATAAAATGTTTTTTTCATAATATGCCCCCAAACTATGCAAGTAACTATACAATATAATTAAGCGGTATCCGCACATCAAAGGTGGTTCCCTCATCCAGTACGGAATGAACTTTTATTGCCCCCCTGTGCATCAGAATGGAATTACGCGTAATCGCAAGCCCAAGTCCTGTCCCGCCTATTTCACGGGAATGGGATTTGTCCACCCGGTAAAACCGTTCGTAAATATGGTCCAGCGCATCCTCTGGAATTCCGATACCGGAATCCTCTACTTTAAGATAAAAATACTGATGATCCGCATTCAGGGAAACATGCACCCAGCCTTCCCCGTCATTTTTATTGTATTTGATGGCATTCTCCACCAGATTGGTAATGGCAAGTGTAATTTTGACTTCGTCCACCTCGGCGGAAACCGGCCGGAAACTTTCCAGCACCAGTTCCACCTGCTGTTTGTCCGCAATCGGCTGCAGGCGCTTTAAAATCTGCTCAATCAGTTCATTTATGTTGACCGTGGAAACATTTAAATCCGCGGCAGACTTATCCATCTTTACCAGTGAAAGCAAATCGTTTACAATCTTGGTCTCCCGCTCAATCTCGTTTGTAATATCCTCCATAAATTCCTGGTACAGTTCCTTTGGCGCATCCGGCATGCTGTTGATGGAATCCGCCAGCACCTTCATGGAAGTCAGCGGCGTCTTCAGTTCATGCGACACATTGGATACAAATTCCTGTCTTGAATCGTCCATGACCTTCATCCGTCCGAGCATCTCATTAAAACGTTCACAAATCTGTACCGTTTCCGTATAGGACATAACCTCAAGCTGGTCCTCCCCGTATCCGTCCTTAATCGCTGCAATCCCTTCTGAAATCCGTGCAAAAGGCTTCATATAATACAATACGAGCAGGCTTCCAAAAAACAGGGCCGACACGATTACAATTACAATAATTATGATAGCCACCTGCCGCAGGAATGTCTGGTTCATTTCGATATTATCAGTCGAGACGCTGACAAGCATCACCCCGTGAATGGTTCCGCTTTTGTCATCCGGACTGCTGATTGGAACGGTCATTACAATATAATGATTTTCCGAATCATAATGAACTACATCCTCCCCCCTGAAGCTTTTCACCACCTCTTCCGCGATGATGATTTTGTGGTCGTCCAGATTGTAGGTATCGTGGTATACCTTAAACTGGTTGTCCACAATCAGGACACGCCCGTCATATATCGTTGTGAGCATATTAATCTGCGCCTGGATGGGATTGGACTCCACGCGGTTTTCGAGCGACATATATTCACTTGTTGCTATCTGGTTTGCTAAAATTTTTGCCTGACTTAAAATTTCACTCTCACGGATGGACACCGCCCTGGATTCATAAGAATATAAAATCCCAATGGAAAGAACCAGCGCGGGGACAACCGCGATAATTAGAATTAACAGAATTAACCGAAACTTTAAACTCTTAATAAACTGAAGAAACTGCTTACTTCTCCGCATGAAAAAACCCTTCTATCAGCCTCTGCCAGCTGATTTCTACTTTTGGTTATAATAGTAGCCTACCCCCCACTTGGTATGCACATACTTTGGCTCACTCGGATTGGCCTCAATTTTCTCACGGAGCCGGCGCACATGCACATCCACCGTGCGGACATCGCCCGGATAGTCCTTGCCCCACACGAGACCGAGCAGGTTTTCCCGGCTGTATACTTTATTTTCGTTTTTCACAAGCAGTTCCAGTAAATCAAACTCCCTTGCGGTAAGGTTCACTTCCCTGCCCAGAATATGCAGCCTGCGGCTGTCAAGATCCAGCGAGAGGTCACCTTTTTCTATAACCGCTGCATCCGGCTTCTTTTCCTTTGAACCGGAGGTCCGGCGCATGATTGCCTTAATCCTTGCCTTGACCTCCAGAATATTAAAGGGCTTTGTAATATAATCATCCGCGCCGTAATCCAGACCCAGAATCTTATCCATATCATCGCCCTTCGCAGTCAGCATCACGATTGGCATATCAGAAAATTCCCGGATCGCCTGGCATACTTCAAATCCATCCATCTTTGGCAGCATGATATCCAGAAGAACCATGTCATATTCGTTTGCCTTTGCCATATTTAAGGCCTCTTCCCCGTCATATGCGCAGTCCACTTCCATTCCGTCCTGCAACAGGCTGAAACGGATTCCTTTCACAATTAACTTCTCATCATCCACCACGAGAACTTTCTTTGCCATAATACACCTCAACCAACTGTTATATAATCTTTCATTTTTTCAAAAAGACCGTTTTTAATGCCGGAAACCTTCATAATATCTTCTATGCACGCAAAGTTTCCGTTTTCCTGCCGGTATGCAAGAATCGCTTCCGCCCTTGTCTGCCCGATTCCGGGAATCGTCTCAAGCTGGGAAATATCCGCTGTATTGATATTGACCCTGCCATCCTGCACGGCGTCCTCTTCCCCTTCTGCGGATTCCTGGCGCTTTCGGGCTTCCTCTGCAGTCGGAAAATACAGCATCTGGCCGTCTGTTAATACCTCCGCCAGATTCCAGTAATCACGGCTCGCCTTTTTGGTCAGCCCGCCCGCTGCTTCCACGGCATCGCAGATTCTCTTTTTTCCTGAAAGTTCGTATACACCGGGTTTTACAACTTCCCCGCATACATACACCACAACCGGCGCAGAATCCGTCTTCTGTGGTTCTTTTTCTGCAACCGGAGCAGTCCCTTCCGCTTCTGTCTCCGTTTCCCGTACCTCTTCGGATTCCGTTTCCTCCAGATACAGCTCTGTCTGTGACCCGCATCCCGTAAAGATAAGGGCAAGCAGCATAAAAACGCATACCTTGTAAAGTCTGTTCATAATTTTCTCCTTTTTTCTTAAAGTTTTAAGGCAAAAGGAGTCTCAATGCATTCTTTTATTGTAACGACTTTTCGCAAAGATTACAAGTATATTTCACCATCATTTTTATATTTTTTCTAACGGACTGCCAGAAGCGCCGCTTCCAGCTTCGGCAGCATCTCATCCACATGCTTTTTTTCAATCACAAGCGGAGGTACAAACCGCAGGACGTCGGTTCCTGCCGTAATCACAACAAGTCCCTGGTTTAACGCTTCCTGTGCCACTTTCCCAACCGGAAGTCTGCATACCAGTCCCTGCATCAGCCCCATGCCGCGTCTTGTTTCCAGAAAATCATATTTTTGAACCAGTTCATCCAGTCTCTGTTCCAGATATCCTGAAACCTTATTTACATTTTCAAGAATCTGCAGCTTTTCAAACAAATCAAAGACAGTGGATACTGCCGCCCCCACAAACGGATTTCCGCCATATGTCGTACCATGGTCTCCCGGTACAAGCGATTTGTCCGCTACCCTCTGCGTCATAAAGAATGCGCCAACCGGAACCCCGCATCCGAGCGCCTTTGCACAAGTCATAATATCCGGCTTCACCCCGTAATTCTGCCATGCAAACATTTTGCCGGTACGTCCCATCCCGCACTGGATTTCGTCCAGAATGAGAAGGATATCCTTTTCGTCACAGAGCGCACGCACGCCTTCCAGAAAAGCAGGCTCCGCCGGATAGATACCGCCCTCGCCCTGTACTGTTTCCAGAATAATGGCGCAGGTTTTCTCCGTTACCAGTTCCTTTACACTTTCCAGATTATTAAATTCCGCAAATTTTATTCCCGGAAGCAGCGGCTCAAACGGCTCCTGGTAATGCGCATTTCCTGTTACGGAAAGCGCGCCCAGACTGCGTCCGTGGAACGAATTTTTCATGGCAATGATTTCATGCCCTGCATGAGAATCCCTTGTATAGGCATATTTTTTTGCCGCCTTGATGGCCCCCTCAATGGCCTCCGTCCCGCTGTTCGTAAAAAACACACGGTCCATTTCACTTGCCGCGGCTGCCTTTTGTGCCGCCTCAATGACCGGTACATTATAATAAAGGTTGGACGTATGCAAAAGCAGGTCCACCTGGTTTTTTAATGCATTTTTATACTCCTCATTGCTGTAACCCAGCGCATTTACGGCAATTCCCGCCGCAAAATCCAGATATTCCTTTCCGTCCGTATCGTACAGATACACATCCTTTCCATGGTCGAGAACCAGCGGAAACCGGTTGTAAGTATGCAGTAACTGCTGCTCCGCAGCATTTATATATTCCTGTTTATTCATAAATTTATCCTTTCTAAACTCATCGTTTATTTGTCTGCCAGCCAGTTTTGTGACCCATAAAAAAACGTTAATTTTTTTCCTGGTAAAACCTGGGTTCCGCATCCCCTAAAATCGCAGTCCCGATTCCTTTATTGGTAAATATTTCCAGCAGCAGGCAGTGCGCAATCCTTCCGTCCAGAATATGTACGCGGGAAACCCCGTTTTCAATTGCATCAATACAGTTGTTGAGCTTCGGCAGCATTCCGCCGCCGATAAATCCGTCTGTGATTAATGCCTGCGCCTCACTGACCGTAAGCTCCGAAATCAGCGTGGACGGATCGTCCGGATCCTTGTAAACTCCTTCAATATCCGTAAGGAACGCCAGCTTTTCCGCGGACACCGCACGGGCAATTGCGCAGGCAGCATCATCCGCATTAATATTATATGTTTCATAATGGTCATCCAGTCCAATCGGGCAGACAATCGGCAGAAAATCCTTTTCCAGCATGTCATACAAAATCTTTGGATTAACATCCGTAATTTCACCGACATAACCGATGTCCTGACCATCTGAAAGCTTCTTTTTTACCTTTAACAGACCGCCGTCCTTTCCGCTGATTCCAATGGAAAGCACTCCCAGTTCCTGCACCTTCTGAACCAGTGATTTATTCACACGGTTTAACACCATTTCTGCTATCTCCATGGTTTTCATATCGGTCTTTCTGAGTCCGTTAATAAACTCCGGTTCCATGCCGGCAGTTTCCACCCATTTACTGATTTCCTTCCCGCCGCCGTGTACAATAATCGGCTTAAACCCGACCAGCTTTAACAGAGTCACATCCTGAATAACCTGTTTTTTTAATTCTTCATCCACCATGGCGGAACCGCCGTATTTTACTACAATAATTTTCCGGTTAAAACGCTGGATATACGGCAGCGCTTCAATCAGCACCTGCGCCTTTTCCATCGCCTCTATCTTATCTCCGTTCATAACTTCCTTCTTTCCGCCTACTTATTAAACTCCGTAATATTTGTTTCATTTAATGTAAAATCAAAATAATTCAGATCCTCACGAAAGCACCATCCGGCTTCCTTCCAGAACTGGTTCCCGACTGCATTTCTTTTAAATGCCACAAGACTCACCTTGTTAATCTGTTCCTCCTGCAGCGCCCGCATGCAGAAAACAACCATGGCCTTTCCAATCCCGCGCTTCCTGAAATTTTCATGCACACAGACATGGTAAAGACAGCCCCTGCGTCCGTCATGCCCGCAGAGAATCGCACCGACAATCCGTTCTCCTTCCAGCGCAACCACGCTTGTGGACGGATTTCTTTTTAAAAACCGGCTGACGCCTTCTTTTGAATCATCAATTGAACGAATGCCAAATCCGTGAATACTCATCCAGAGAGCATATACCTGTTCATAATCTTCTTCCGTCATTACACGGAGACTGTAATTTATCTCATCCATAACTAACCCCTATTGAACACCAGGTCTTAAACCATCCTGGCTCATTATCTAAAATCCCGGCATCATCGCAAGACCTTCTGCCTCGTCAAAGCCAAACAGCAGGTTCATGTTCTGCACCGCCTGTCCTGCAGCTCCCTTTACCAGATTATCCAGCGCACCAAGAAGCACAATCCTTCCGGTACGTTCGTCAATCACAAAATTTATGTCCACATAATTGCTGTATTCCACCCAGCGTGTTTCCGGACAGACTCCTTTTTTCAGTACACGGACAAATTTTTCCTTTGCATAATACTTGTCATATACCTCTTTTATTTCCTCATAAGACGGATAAGTCCCATCCGCTTTTTTATTCAGTAAGGCATACTCCGTCGCCAGAATCCCGCGCTTCATCGGTACCAGGTGCGGTGTGAAATTCACCATGATTTCCTCTCCTGCCGCATAACCAAGCTGCTCCTCAATTTCCGGCGTATGCCTGTGGCTTGTAACAGCGTATGCTTTTATGCTTTCATTCACTTCGCAGAAAAGATTCGGTGTTTTTGCGCCCCTGCCTGCACCGGAAGTTCCGGACTTTGCATCTATAATAAGTGATTTTGCATCAATTATTTTTTCCTTTACCAGCGGATATGCTGTCAGAATGGAACATGTCGTATAGCAGCCCGGATTCGCAACCAGCCTTGTGGCTTTTGTCACCTGGTTACGGTTAATTTCACAAAGTCCGTATACAGCCTCTTCAATAAACTGCGGGCTTTTATGTGTAATGCCATACCATTTTTCGTAGGTTTTCACATCCTTTATCCTGAAATCCGCGCTTAAATCCACAATTTTTGTTCTGCTTAAAATGTCCTCATTTAATACACCTGCCAGATATCCCTGCGGCGTGGCAGTAAAAATCACATCCACGGAATCCGCAAGCACATCCAGATTGTCATCCATGCATTTACTGTCAACAATCTCAAAAAAGTTCCGGTAGATATCTGCATAATTTTCATCAATATAACTTCTGGAACCAAACCATTTAATCTCTGCTTCTTTATGATTCATAAGAATACGCACCAGTTCCGCCCCTGCATATCCGGTAGCGCCGATAATTCCCACTTTAATCATAGAACCGTCCTCCCGTCTGTATAATACTTTACTATAATAATACACCTTCCCCC
>CAYNOE010000009.1:0-29728 GCA_964398745.1 uncultured Lachnobacterium sp. | reverse complement strand
CTCTTACATGCAGGCATGACGATTCTGCTTATCTTATTTCCAGGGAGTTCTGAATAGTTACTAAGAAACAAAAAATCACGCAAAAACGCCGCATCGTACACAATTGTATCGACACAGCGCCTTCGCATGTTTTTTTCTGTCATTTTTTCTCCTGCACATTATTTCAGAATATTACTGCAGTTTTCCCTTAGCAGTATGCCTGAAATGTCTGGTCTTCCTCAAGTTCCATCGCGCCCATCTGTTTTTTTAAAATACCATCAAAGGCATTTTTCTTTGTATTCTCCTGCCGGCCTTCCCTTTGCCGCGGTGTGAAATAAGAAACAGATGTTGCCGGACCAATCGGAATAATTACCTGGTATCTCTCTTCGAATTTTGCGGTAACGCGCCTCCCTTCCGTGATTGGCGTCTGTAATGCTCCTGCCATTATTTATAGAAGCTTTGCCGCCTTAATTTTTATTTGTTTCAATATATTTATCGGATATTTGGGAGACGCTCTTAACTGTTTTCTGAATATTCTTATTTTATTTTTTTCTCTCCTTGGAATAAGCCTGTGTTATAACTTCGTAATGGTCAAAATCCGGATATGAATACTGGCTTCTTGACACAGAGTACTCTGAGGATGTTTCGGTTTCCTTCTTGTCAAGATAAGCTGCGTACCGTTCCGCATTTATAATATCTCCCTGCGAATTATAGGATATAATGTAATTGACCACTTTTATATCCTGATTTAATTTATTTTTTCTTCTTAATTTAAACCGGATAAAACTTCCCTCTTCCGTTTTGTCCAACTCTGTAATATCCAGATTTTTAGATGAAACATTTTTGTAGGTATACTGCGGCTCGCGTGAACCGACAACAGCCTTTGCAGAAGACTGCTGATAATCCACTGTAACATCCTTTCCAAAACGAACCTTGCAGTATGCCGTCTTTTTGCTGATTACATCCGGTACACGCTCAGATGACTCCTGCATTACTTCCCCTGACGGATTCTTTAATGTATATTTTACATCCACATGGTCAAAGGTCTGCCCTGTATTGTTCTTTACCATCAGAAGCGCATAGCCTGAATCCGTCTCCAACGGCTTAACCGAAACATCAATATCCAGCTTCTTTACGGTTATTTTAAGCTTGTATGTATGGGACTTACCATAATAATCCCTGCATTTCACTGTTACGGTCGCACTTCCGGTTTTCTTTGCCTCCAGGTTGCAGGAATAACGTCTGTCCTTGTTCTTTGCAACTTTTACCACTTTTTTATTAGAGGAAGACACACTCTTAATGCTTACGCCTGAAATATAATACTCAAACTTCTCTCCCACGTACATGGTCTGTTTTTTCGCTGCCTGCACTGGCGTTACCGGGATAAAAAGCCCTGCCAGAACGGCAAACAGTGTAATTACCGCAATCTTCTTATATAATTTGTTCATTGTTAAATCTCTCCTTAATTTTTATTTACGTACCCGTACAGTACATTTAAAGGTCTTTCCATTTACTTTCATCTGGATGACTGCCGTACCGATGCTTTTTGCTGTCACCTTTCCTGTTTTGCTTACAGTCGCAACCTTACTATTGCTGCTCGTCCATTTAATTCCCTTTGTATTTCCTGAAGCCTTAAAGGTTCCTGTCTTTTTTACAGCAAGGGTCATGGCGTTTTTGTTTAAGGTTACATTCCCGCAGCCTGTTGTGGTAAAAGTTTTATTGGCCTTGCTGGCTGGCAGTGCAGATTCTGCATAGGATTTTCCTGCAATCTTTACATAGCTTTTACCGCTCTTTTCCGTTACCTTTATGCCGTAATGGGAAAGAATTTTCTTATATGCGGCGTTATAACCTTTCTTCCCTGCTTTTCCGCTCTCCAGCGCTGTTTTTGCGGACGAGGAACTTCCGTTTGAAACATTTGCCTGCATCCACCTGCTGGCCGCAACGGCTTTTTCATAATCACTCATGCCTGCGGTTACATACTCCGACCAGACAACCTTTAAGACATTATCCTGTGAACGCTTTAATACCTTAAATGTATATTTATAGGTCTGGCTGCCGATTTGTGCGCTGATTGTGGTACTGCCTGGTTTTAACGCCGTAATACAGCCCCTGCCATCAACTGTTGCAACTGACGTATTGGAACTGTTCCATACCGGAGCCTTCGATGCATTATAAACGGCAATCGTCCTTTTTTCACCTGCATAAAGCTTCTTTTCACCCGGATTTACCTGCACGGATTTACTGTTCGTGTAATGGATTCCATTTGCAATTGCAAATTTTTCCGCTGCCGAACCATACGGCGTTACAATCGTAAGCCTGTTTAAATCGCAGCCTGAAAATGCCCGCCCGCCGATTTTTGTCACACTTGCAGGAATAATAATCTTGTACAGATTTTTTTTGTTGGAAAATGCATCATTTGCAATTGTGGTATAGCCAGACGGAATCGTGACAGATGTCAGGTCAACTGCAAATGCCATATTTGCACCGATTCCGGTCACAGTATAGGTTCCATATTTGCTGGTAACACACTTCTGCGGAAATGTAATATCTGTTTTCGTACCTCCGTACAGCCCGACTTCACATCCGCTCTTTTTGGTTGCACCTTTTGGAATATAAAACACAAAACTGTCTGAATCCTGCGCATATATACTTCCATCCTTATCCACGCTTTCAGAAACAATCTTTGCTGCCCATGCGGTCTGGGGTGCAGCCAGCGCGCTTCCCGCTGTCAGCACGCCGGCCGCAAGAATTCCCGCCGTTAATTTTTTTAACGTATTTTTCATTTGAAACCTCTCTCTTCTCATTTTTTCAGATACCTCCTGATCCTATATAGAAATAAGGAATATCTTATTATACCGCCGGATGAGATTTTTAACAATCCCTTTTTATAAAATTCCAGATTTCCCCATATTTCTTATTTTTAATTTCCTAATCTTTTTTCTTCTTGTCCTTCGGTTTTTTAATGTCACTCTTCACCTTCCCCTTCAGAACAAGAAGCTTATCCTTTCCTTTCTTTACAGAAATGGAATTCTTGGTAATCGTAATTTTCTTTGTGGAAGAAGTGTTAATGGCAATCGGTGTCCGTTTGCAGTTTTTTATGGTATTTCCTTTAATCGCCAGCGCATTTTTGGTAGAGTAGATATAAATTCCCTCCTGCGTTGCCGTATTAATCTTATTGTATCCAATCATGCTCCGCACTGTGGAACCGTTTAAAATAATAACCCCTTTTCCCCTGGTATTGTTTATTGTGTTGTATTTGATTCCGTCTGCCGTACAACTCTCGCTCAGCTGAATTGCATGAAGCTTGCCTTTTGAAATCTTATTGGAAGAAATATTTCCGGTTACTGTACTGTCCTCATACAGTGCAATCGAGTACTTTTTCACTTCCGAAAGCGTATTTTTTGTAATGGAACCTGCCGTCGCTTCCTGATTCAGAAAAATTCCATTCTGTACGCACTTTGTAATCTTATTCCCGGTAATGCTGCCCGACACGCTGCTTCCTTCATAAAGATTGATGCCATTCCATCCGCAGCCTGTCAGCGTATTGTTCCGTATGCTTTTTGCCACGCTTTCAGTGGTTAAATTAATTCCGTTGTCCGCGCAGCCTGTAATTTTATTTTTTTCAATATAGCCTTTTACACTGCTGTTACCGGCAATATTGATGCCGTAATAATCTCCGCCGGAAACTACATTCCCACTGATTGCCCTTATTTCTGAAAAATTATCCACCATGATTCCATGCCTGGTTGTATTCTTGATTTCATTGTTCTGAATCAGTATGTCCTGGCTTGCTGCATCAACTGAAATTCCATCCTCCCATGAATCCGGGTCGGAATTCATAATTTTATTGCCGGAAACTGTGCTCTTACTTACATCTGACAGATGAATCCCATATCCGCAGGTTTTAACAGTGTTTCCCTGTATACTGACATTGCTCACATTATAATTCTCCGCCGGAATAATATCAGACGATCCTTCCCCTGTTGCCTGCGTATCCATATCAAGGTCATAGCCATACACACGGATTCCGGCATATTCATCCGCATATCTGCTCTGGCTGAGTACAATCGCATTATTTGTAATACGGCAATTGGCGTTCGGATCCAGTTTGCCTTTGTAAGGCTGTGCGCCGTCCTTTACCGTCGTATAAGTTGCCTTAATGTCTGTACTGTCATTTACAGGCGGTCTGAAATACGAAAAAATAATCCCCGCGCCACAGTTTACAATCATGTTATCCCTAATATCACAGTCCTTGTAATTCAGCGTGACAATACATTCCCCGTCCACATTCCTGAAGATATTATCCGTAATCTTAATATTCGTGTGGTAACAGCCTATAAGCATATTATGTGTACCGAGTCCCCTTGGCACATTTTCAAATGTACATCCGGTAATGTTGACATTTTTCATTGGCGTACCATCCAGTACAACACCGCTGAAGACAACGGTGGAACACGGTATATCCAGCTGTATTGCCTCGCGCTTTCCACCGGATACATCTCCTCCCATGTCTTTAAAAACGCAGTTTCTTACTGTAAAACCATCGATGGAAGCCACTTCGACCTGATGGGCACATCCCCCTCCGCTTAAAACACAGCCTTCATAAGTAACATTTTTTGCATGCGCCATTCTGCAGATTGTGGAAGTGCAGGCACGGTTTCCATTCCATATTCCGCCCTTTATTAAAATGTTTGCAATGGTTCCATATCCGCCCATCATCGCTTCATTTTTATTTGTATCCGGCTTTCCAAGCATAATCATATTGCCGGAACTCTTAGTATAGGTAAGCGTTACCCCGGTAAGGTCAAGTGTAGTGTTACCGTAAATATGAAGGGTATTCTTTAAATCATAATTCCCTGCCGGAACTTTCACGGTAAAAATCCGTCCTTCCTGGTAATTCACCCGCGCATATTCAAGCGCACTGTTAATTGCATCCCCCACGGACCCGGCAGAAGATGCATCCACGGTTATGATATCCCCATTTACACTGTAACCTGACTGGGCGCTGACCGGTTCTGCCCCGGTTCCTGTCAAAATACTGCCCGCAAACAATAAGAACGTAAATAAAACAAGTCTTAACACTGTCTTTCTTAAATATTTCATTTCTTTACCACTCCATTTATAACATGAATTTTATCCTGTTCTTTTTTCACTGTAATTTTATTTCCGGTAACCGTAATTGTTTTTTTGGATGAAGTATTAATTATAACCGGATATCCGCCTGCATTCTTAATGCTGTTTCCGCTAATCTTCTTTGCATAACATTTCATGGAAACAGATATTCCGTGGGATTTACTTTTTTCTATTTTATTTCCGGAAATTTCATTACTTACCGTACATCCGTCATATAAGCCAATGCCGAAGCCCCCGCTGTTTTTCACCACATTTTTACGAATCTCCCTTACCGTGCATTTACTATTTACAAAAACCGCGTTTGAGCCGCTTTTTTCTATCGTATTCCCGGTAATTCCTTTCGTAACCTTACAGCCATCGTAAAGACCAATACCGTATTTTCCGCAGGAACCAAGGATTTTATTATCTGAAATTTCTTTTGCCGTTGTCCCATGCTGCAGGAAAATGCCGTACCGTGATGCATTTTTTATTGTATTCTGCGAAATTGTCAGGTTTTTACTTGCGAACTCTGCAAAGATTCCATCCTTTCCTGATTTTGCCTTCGTGCTTTCAATCGTATTTCCTGAAATCTTTGAATCCGAAACATCCAGAAGATGGATTCCGTGCCCGCATGTTTTTATTTTATTATTGGTAACGGTGATATTTTTTACAGCATAATTGCCTTTTGGTATCAAATCCGAGGAACCCTTTCCGGTTGCTTTCGTGTCCTTTTTCAGGTCAAACCCATAAATCTTTATTCCAACAAACTCATCCGGATGTTTTTTCCCGGATAATTCGATTTCATTGCCGGAAATGGTGGATTTCATATTGTTATCAACTTTTCCTGGCTTTTTCTGCTGTCCGTCATAGACAGTTGAATAAACCGCCTTTACGTCTTTCTTAAAATTCTGGAAAAGAATGCCTGCCCCACAGTTTTTAATTTTATTTCCCTTAATCGTGCAGTTTTTATAGTTTAACGCGATAATACATTCCTCGCTGACATCCTGAAATGAATTATCTGTAATCTGAATGTTTTCATTATACACACCAGCCAGCATACTGTGGGAGCCTAAGCCGCGCGGTACGTTTTGAAATGTACATCGGGAAATATTTACATTTTTCATTGGCGTACCATCCAGTTCCACGCCCTTAAAAACATAAGCAGAACAAGGAATATCAAGCTGCAGCGCTTCCTGCTTTTCCGACGTCCCGTTCCCTTTCATGTCACGGAAGGTGCAGTTTTTTACGGTAAAACCATCAATGGCTGCCATTTCCATCTGATGGGCGCAGCCGCCGCCGCTTAAAATACAGCCGTCAAATGTAATATTTTTTGCATGTGCCATACGAAGCAGCGAAGAACTGCTGGCGCTGTTTCCATTCCATGTCCCGCCTTTTACCGTAATGTTTGCAACCGTTCCGTACCCGCCTGCCTTTGCCCCATTTACATCCCCGCTGTCCAGCGCAAGCATATTTCCGAAATCCCTCATATAAGAAAGCGTCACCCCGGTAAGGTCAAGTGTGGTGTTTCCATAGATATAAAGGGTACTGTTTAAGCGGTAAGTCCCTGCCGGAACCTTCACGGTATAAATCTTCCCTTCCTGGTAATGCTCCCTGGCATATTTCAGTGCACTTCCAATAGAATCACCGGATGAACCGGCATCCACGGTAATTGTGTCCCCATTTACGCTGTAAACTGACTGGGCGCTGACATTTTCTTTCCCGGAAGCCATAAATACGTTTCCTGCCAGCATAAAAAGTGTAAGTATGACCAGTCTGGCAAACGTTTTCCTCAAATACTTCATCTCCTTATCACCCCATTATAAAATTCTAACTATATTTTACCACGGAATTCTTTCACACGCAATTTAAATTCCCTTTTCATCCTCCCATACCGCTACCATAATAAGCTTCATGTCCCGTTTGAATGTCCATTCCGGTATTACCTCCCCGTCATGAAACAGATATGGTTCTACCTTTGTCCCCGGTTTAAAATCACCCTTTCCATGATACATATGATCCTTACAATACCAGAGCTGTTTTCCGTCAATCCGTATCCGCAGGTTCCAGCCTGCAAAGTTTTTTCCCTCCAGTGAATATTTACATTTCTCCAGCGGACGCCTGCCATCATTCTCCCAGACTGTCTGGTCCTTGTATTCCCAGTTTCCGCTTCCCACACGCTCCACAACGCTTTCACCTTCCGGCTCATAATGGCTGACTGCCTCCACAGCGCCACTGTTGTAATAAACGTAGAACGGGTAAATCCCCATCCTCTCCTGGTTTTGCTGAAGCATTTCTTCTGTAATAAAATCCGTACAAAGGGTATTCACACCGGAGTCAAGAAGTTTCTGCGCTGCCGCCAGATCCCTGTTTACAGTATAACACATAACATACAGTCCTGCATTCCTGATCTTGCGCACAAGCTCGGGTTTCGCAAGATTCATCCTGAGCGCGAGTACACAGATTCCATGATCCAGTGCGTATGTAATTATGTTATCAATATCATGTATATTTTCCCCAACAAGATACTGGTAGTGCTTAAAATGATAAACGGAATCAATATCTTCAAACATCCGGCGGGAATATGCCTGAATCAGAAGCCGGTCCAGCAAATCCTGGTTTTTCTTCCATTTAAAATCAGAAAGCATAGCCTTAATTCTATTTTTTATTTCTTTCCCTGACAGATTATGAAAATCAATTTCAAAATAATATTCAGGATGCTGTTTCATCCATTTCCGGAATTCCCTTACATCCATAACCGGATTTCCATGTACTTTCATTTTCCTTATCCGCCGGTATGTCATGCGGTCAAAGTCCGGTTTCCATTCAAATCCGGTATGCCTGCAGTTTGCCTGCGACCATCCGTGACAGAGCACCAGCCTGCCGTCGGCCGTGCAGGAAAAATCCGTCTCAAAATATTTATATCCGTTTGAAATGCCATTTTCCAGTGCTTTTTCTGTATTATGGTATGTTTTCCCATCCATTCCGCCAAATGAATGGGCCATAAGTTTATTGGAAAACATCTGGTAACCTTTATTACAGCGTTCTTTATTTTTATTCACAAGCTGGACGTCTTTTTCTACTTTCCTGTCGCTGTACTTTAACATAAGTACATCCGCCTGTGTTTCATCCAGCAGCTTCTTTTCAGGAATATCCGCCGCGGCCAGATGCCATTTTTCATCTTCGCAGTACCATTCCCACCCATGCTCCATACGCCTTCTGACATAATATCCCAGTACAGACAATTCATCGTTTTGGCTCTCTTCTGACTGTTTTTTCTGAAATAATCCCATATTTTATCCTTCTTTTGCTTATGAAATAATTTTTTTCACCGCACGCTTTGCCTTTGTAAGCCATCCGCCTTTCTGCGGAACCTTTTTCCTGTTTTCCTCCAGAAGCCTGGCAAACACGCCTGCATCCTTTGTGCTGATAAAATCAAACGCGCTGGAATCCGCCATACTCCCGTGTTCCTCTTTTAAAAGTTCCCTGGAATATGCCATGGCTGCTTCTGCAATTCTCTTACAGTTTTCAGTATCGTCATAGGCAAAAAAGTCATCCGCACGTTTCCTGTAAAAACTGTCAATCACGCAGTCCTTTTCCATGTATGCGCAAATCTGCCCAACAAGCGTTTCATGATCCGTAATAAGCGGTCCAAATCCCATATCCCGGTAGGTGAAGGCAATACTTTCCGTATAATGCGGCGGGAGCTTCGCCGGATGATAATACAATACCGGTTTCCTCATATAGGCAAAGTCAAACTGAACCCCCGAATAATCGGTAACCATCAGGCTGGATTCCGTAAGCACCTTCTCATAGCTCATATCCCCGGCCGCCGCAACAATATCCACATATTCATTCCTGTCAAAATCATCAATCTGCGCACTTAAGGTCGGATGAATCAGATAGATGATGCGGTAATTGTTTTTCTTTGCACATTCAATCAGCCCAGGGTCATTAATGAGCCGGTTATATATTTTAAAGTAGTCCGTATCCTTAAAAAAATCATTTTTTGCCCGGATATTGCCGGAGGAACCCGCATTGACCAGATTTCTTCTCCATGTCGGGGTAATTAAAATCTGCCGCTTATCGTGATTTACAAGCCCGTCGTACCTTGCAAGCCCGGTCAGCCGGATTTCATTGTCGCTGTATCCGTACTCCGGCTGTTTAATGTTTTTCACCTCATGCTTTGAGGCACAGCAGTAAAGCTTGGTGTTGTCACAGAGTACATTCTGCCAGATGGCAATGTCCTGCACAGTCAGCCCATGCTGGATACATACAATCTTTGCGTTATACAGATTTTTTAAAAACCTTTTTTCCGCCTTTGTGACAAACCCGCAGCCGGACATCGTGTTGGTATGCGTAGCCAGAATAAGCTGTGCTTCAAGCACTTTCTGCCTGGATTCACGCGTCCCATGAATGAGTACATGGTCGTCTTCCTTAAGTCTTTCGTAATCCGCAGAGGTTTCCGTGATCAGATAATAAATCTCCACTTCCGGGCAGTGTTCCCTTACATAATGGAATATATATTCCCCGTTATCCCCTGCCTTATAAAGCTTGTCATAAGTAATCCAAACCGGCTTTTTCCCTTGTGAATTCCATTTATTTTTCCAGTAATTCCTTCTTACTGCAATGAGTTCTTTTTTTTCCTGCTGCGTCAGCAGACGGTCCAGCTTGATGGCACGGCAGAAGTTCGCTTCCAGCGCGACAAGCTCCATTTTTGTACAGGTTTCCACAATAAACCTCTGTTTTGCCGGCTGATACTGCAAAATTCGGTCAGTTCCAAAATTCCAGTAATTTTCGCTGATACTTGCAGTCAGCCGGGCTGCCGGACGGTTTGCAAATGCACATGGAAGGTTATACTGGTTTCCCTGTACAAGCAGCTGGAAACAGAACTGCAGGTATTTTTTCGTCTCCGGAACCGGAATATATGCCCGGTAAATCGTGGGGCTTCCCACTTTCCTTCCAAAACACATCCGGTCGTTGTAAATGCCGGTCTTTTCAATACTTCCGTTTGAAACGGTAATCTGCGGGTCAAACTGCTCAATCAGTACTTCCGGCATCATCTCAAGCCCAAGATCCACCCTTAACTGTCCATTTTCGTAATCAATGGCATAGACCGTTGCCTTGCTTTCATCAAAATGGTACAGTGCATACCTTGTACTAACACCCGCTTTATCCGTCACGCGCAAAAAAGCCGTGCCATCCAGTGAAACAACCTGGTATGAGCTTTCCACAGCCCGGATTTTATGCTCTGTGAATTTCCACAGAAGCCACCGGCCAATCGTCAGGTTTTTTACTTTGTGCTGTCCGAGCAGGGTTTCAAAACTCAAATACTGACAGACCTCATAAGCGGCGCTGCACAGTTCGTCAATTTCATTTCCTTCCAGAATCTCATTATCAGACGCTCCCATATTGCAGGCGTATCTGCCATATACCAGATACATAACCGCTGCTTCTGTTGCAACCGTAAGGCTTCCTGCCTCATACCGCGATTTTACAAAAGGAAGATAACATTCCCTTAACGTCATGGTGTACCATTCTTTCTGGTGCTGCGCAAAAAACAGCCCCCTGGCATCCTCAAGCGCATGATAGTAGCGGATACTGGGTCCTGTCTTACAATAATACTTCTGTACCTTTTCCAGCAGTTCAATACAGTACAGGGCGCGGCTGTCCTCCGGAAATTCCTCATAAAAACGCAGGCTTTCCGCCAGCTCACGTCTTATAAAATAAGAATACAGGCAGAGGTTTACATTGGACGTGTTTACGGTTACATCTTTAAGCCCGTTTCCAGCCGGAAATACCATGTAGTTATTTTCCATGCCCTCGGGCCTTACATATACCGGACGGATGCAGACACACTGCTTTTCCCCGTCCGCTATGGAAGGATTTTCCAGTATCTCGCACAGATGGAAAAGCGCCTTCGGGGAATACCTGCTGTCAGTGTCCACATACGAAACATATTCCCCTTCAATGTATTCTGCCGCCATCTGGTAACACTGTGCAATATTTTTCCCTTCACAGTCCAGGTAAAGAGGCGTTACATGCCGGTATGATTTCTGCTCCAGCATCTTTTGGATATCCGAACCGGCGGATGCATCTGTTACAATCAGCTGGACTGATGGAATCACTTTAATCCCACCCGCATCCTCTTTGTAAATCTGCTGTGCTTCCAGACTTTCCAGGAGCGCGTCTGTATTATATCCCTCCTTCATGTATGCAATCACCGTCAGTTTTTTCATAATGCTTCCATCCCTTTCTGCCTTAGTTTCTTCCTACTTTTTAATATGCCACGTATTTTTATATCAATCCATAAAAGCAGCCAGGCAGTTACAAAGGTTGCTGCCACAATTACCAGAATCTGCCTGTACGCCGGCCATTTTTTAAAAAAGCCCGTAACTATATTGATGGAGCTTACCTGTGCCAGGTACAGCGGCAGGCTAAGTCTTCCAAGATAATAAAAAACCGCATGGTCAAACAGGCCTGTACCGCAGGACTGCCCTGAAAAGGCAATGATTACCAGAAGAAGGATAGCAAATAATTCCACTTCCTCCCACTTATACGGAAATGTTCCAATGCAGTATACCATACTGCATACAAAAAGAACAATTTCCGCAATGGTAATCCAAATTTTCGCGGCCTTCGTAAGTTTTTTTTCTGATAACATCCTTGCAATTTCAAACGCCGCTGCCCCAAGGGAAATCTCGATTACCGCCCTGAACACGGATTTGTAACAGATGCCCGTCCATTTTTGCACCCCGGTAAGCCTGCCCGTTGTTTTCATACAGAACCCAAGCAGAAGTATGGCAGTAACCGGAGCAATATAGTGCGTAAACATATCATAATATTTTCTGCATAACGGATAAAGGAGCGCCATCGCAATAAACATGCAGGAAAGATACCATGTAATATGGTTCGGCGACAGTATCCCCATTCCGGTCATTTGCACAAGAAACAGCGCCGGAATGCTCTCTATGGCGCTTGCCACAGTCTTAAGCCAGTTCATGTGGCCAGACAGCGTATACGAAAAAAATGCCAGTATAAAAGCCATTGCATGCATCGGGAAAATAGACAGGTATTTATGTTTTAAAAACTGGAATGCATCCTCTGCCAGCGGCTGGGTACAGCCCTCCGTTTTCTTTCTATATGCGGATTTTGCCATCAGAACGCCCGATACCAGAAAGAAAAACTCCACCCCCATCGCACCATGGCAGAACAGGCTTATATGATATCCTTTCCCGCAGTCAGGCTCCCCGATAACATATTTCTGACAGTGAAAAAGCAAAACCGCCATACAGAATACAAATCTTAAAAATTCGATTTCCCCGTTTTTCTTTGCCTTTTTTGGCTTTTGTATCTCATTTTCTTCCGTCATTTTATAAAAACTCCTTCTGTTTATTCGGCACCTGTTTCAGGCTGCGGCATTTCAAGATCCGCATCCGTAAGCGTATCACCTGCCACTACCTTATTGACCAGCTCCTTGGCATATTCAACCTGCTGTTCATCCGGATACATGACATAGCTGCGCTTTGTCGGCATGGAATATGTCGTGGTCTTTCCGCCTGTACCGGATACCGCAAAGGATTTAACGTTCCATGACGCCATATCCGAAAGCTGCATCTTTACCAGTTCGGAAATATCGGAAGACCCCATATTTGTCGCAAACATTCCGGACATGCTCTCCATAATATCCGAATAATTGCTTAAAACTGTGGTACCGGAGGAAAGTTTTTTTATGATTGCTTCAATTACCATCATCTGATGCCTTCCTCTCGCATTATCCCCGTCCGCAAAGGATTTCCGTTCCCTTACATAGGACAGGGCAACATCCCCGTTAAGCTGGTTCGTTCCCTGGGAAATATAAAATCCTCCCTCACTGGTCCGGAATGACTTTTCTGATTCAATGGCAATTCCACCGATTGCATCCACAAGTGTCTTAAATCCTCCGAAATTAATCTGTACATAATATTCCACCGGCTCGTCATACAAAAGCCCCAGGGAATCCATGGAACAGTCAATCCCGTATACTCCGCAGTGAGTCAGCTTATCCCTCGCCCCGTTACTGCTTGCCGTCGTCACAACATAATAATCCCTCGGCGTGTTGATTAAAAGCACCTGTTTTGTCTTCGGGTTTACCACCACCAGAATATTGACATCACTTCTGCTGCTCGCAAGATTTATCTGTCTTGTATCCGAACCGCTGATATAGACCACAAACGGATCCGTCGTCATATCGTGCCTGTTTTCTTCTTCGGAACTGCCCCCGACAATTACTTCCTGCTCATGGTCAAAAAGAGTCCTCGTCTGCGTGGAAAAAGATTTATACTCCTTTTGCAGCTCAATCAGTTCCACATATGCGGCATTCAATATTACGGCATCCACATCCCTGTTATAAAGAGCATGAACCATATCAAAAATATTATCATATGTCTGTGTCTTTATATCCTGCCCGACCGTACTGCTAATTTCCCCTATTGCCTTTTTGACATGCTGATAGTCATTTTTTTCAGTAATGGCAAATGTATAATCCTTTGCATCCTGAAGCGTTTTTGCGGGGTTATCCTTAAGTACATACGCTGATACCACATTCGTCACACTCGCATGGTTTGCAATGCTGTTTAAAAGCGCCCCCGCCTTTGCCCCCATGACCGAGGCAGTCCCGCAGAATACCATTACACAGACCGACAGAATACACCCGGTGCATCTTTTAATCCCGGTTCGGATTTTTCTGCTTTTTTCAGTTACTTCCCTCTTTCCTGTCCGGATTCCCGAAAGCAGGAAAAAGTATGTCAGCACCCACAGCAGAATAAATACAAGCATGATTATGACAAGATACGCAATCGGCAGCAGGTTTAAGGTTGCCACCACCCCGGTTGCCACAAAACTGAAAAAAAGCTGGAACACAAGCAGAACCACTGCAATTATATTCCATCGGTTATTTTTTTTATCATTGGTTATTCCCATCGTTCCCCGTTATTCTCCCTTTAGTTCTTTTTTGACAATATCCCTTTTAGTTTTTCCCATCTGCCCTTTTCTTCAGTCTGCTCCTGCCTGCTCATCTCTTCAAGTTTTTCTTTCAGGGCCTGAATCGTTTCCAGACGTTTATTGCATACCGCATAGGTTCTTCTGAACTTTCTTTTCAGTTTCTCCATCTGTTCCTTTTCGGAAGTTCCGGCATATGGAACAATATGCTTCTGCAATTCCCCGTAACCGTATGGCTGAACTGTTTCATCCGGGCATATAACATTTTGTATTCCCCGAAAGAGAAATTCGTAAACGCTCATCAGATACCTTTCATCCTTGCTGATGCCCTCCTCCATTGCCTCTTCTAACCGGTTCACAATATACTCTGCATTAAAATCCGGATACCCTATTGCCCTCTGCGGATAACCAATTCCTTTATAAAAACCCGTAACCTTTGTATTCCACACCAGACTGACGGACGGAATATCCATGGCAAAAGAAATTATGGACGGATGCAGACGGCATGTAATTACACCGTCATACTCCTCCATCCTGGTAATTAATGTTTCAGGATAATTGATGTTAAAGACGCATTTGCCCTCCGGAACATGATGGCTTCGGATCAGATAATCCAAAAAAACTTCATCCCCATAATGTCCGCTGGTCAGCAGTTCATAGTCATATCCCCTGTCCGAAAGCAACTGTATCACGTCAAGCCACAAAAGCGCTTCCTGCTGCATTGAAAAATCAACGCCATTATCAACAAATCCATTGGGGCGCAGAACAAAGATGCCGATTTTCTTTTTATCATCCCTGTTCATATCCTTTTCTGTAATATAATCAGCAAAAACGGCTGCTGAAAATACTGCCGGGTCAGAAACAAGTCCGATTTTCATGTTTTCGTTTTCTTTGTATTTTTTGAGTTCCTCAAAACCGTCCCTTGTTGTAATCTGCTTTACACAGTCATAATTCAGGGTTTTCTTCAGCCTCTGGCATTTTTTGCTTTTCTCACCATATGCTTCCACTCCAACTGCCGAGAAAATAACCGGCTTCCCGTATTTTTGGGCAAGCTCAAGCGTAATAGCTGTTCTTTCGTAAAAAGTCTGGTATTTGTAATTAAATACAGGGGCTCCGCCAAAAATAACCAGGTCTGCTTTTGAAACAGCTGTTTCTGCTTTCTCCAAAAGCTTTGGATCCCTTGTCTTTATATATGGTTTTGATACAATTGACGCTGCCCTGCTGCTGATTTTGTAATTTTTTCTCTTAATATTCAGATTCCCCATGACTGCATGTATCAGCGCAATATCACAGGCTTCAATAATCTGGTCCCCGACATTATCTGAATCCCTGTTTGTCAGAAGGAGAATCTCAAATTTTTCGTTTATTCCATCCATAGGCCCAGTTCTTTTTTATTCACCTTTTTTACTTTACTGTTCTGTCATCCAGCGAATCATTCTCTGATAGGACTCCGTAAGGCCAGTCTCCGGCTCCCAGCCAAGCGCACGCATTTTTGATGCATCCAGCCACATTTTTACCGGCGGTGCGTATCCAAGTGATGCGCTGTCTTTTGGAATATCAATGACGGTTTTAATTTTGTCTTCTGCAATTTCATGGCTTACAAGCTCCGCCATCCCCCGGATGGTCGTATGGCTTTCTTCATTTGCAATATTGTAAGCCTCCCCCGCCTTTCCTTTTACCAGAAGCGTAAGGATCGCTGCAACTGCATCAGCCGTATAGACATAATTTCCTTCGGATTCCCCGGTTGTATGAAGGACGATATCGGTTCCATTTATGGCGCTTTTTGCAAACTGTGCAAATACACGGCTTTCTGACGGAAGTATTCCCGCGCCAAAGGTCTGTGCCAGCCTTGCACTTTTGACATTGACACCGTACTGGGCAGCATATGCCGTACACAGGCACTCGCACATGCGCTTTCCTTCCGGATAACAGCTCCTGACCGAACTGATATCCACGTCCCCAAGATCCGGTTCCCTGGTTTTCCCTTCGTTTTTCGGCTGTCCGTATACTTCCATGGAGGAAATATAAACAACAGCTTTGGATCTCTTTGCTGCTGCCAGATTAAGAATTTTCTTCGTCCCGTCAATGGCAGTAAAAATGGTTCCAACAGGATCTGTCACCATCACCTTTGATGCCGTGACTGCCGCTGCATGGATGATATAATCACAGTTTCCTGCAATATTTATGTCATCCTTTTCCAGATCGGCAACAACATACTGCAGCGCATCCGTCTTTGCATCCGAAAAAATTTTATCCGCCTTTTCCACATTCCGGACCAGTGCATAAATTTTTGTATTCAGATCTTTCCTGTCGTTGGCAAACAGCAGAAACTTAATCAGTAGCGAGCCAATCAGTCCTGTGGCCCCTGTAATAAAAAAAGTACTGTCTTTTAATACATCATATGGCAGATTTCTTTCTGCCAGGCGTTCAAAATCCTCTGTTAATACACTCATGGCTTCCCCTTAATTTTCACTTTCCAGACCATAAATCTGTGCTTCTTCTCTTGCATCGAGCAGCGCGCGCATGGTATAAAAATCATCCGGCGTTGTAATCTTGATGTTTTCCTGCGGACCCTCAATCAGATACAGCTTCTTTCCATAGTACTGCATCATGGAGCAGGAATCGATGAAATCCGTCCTGCCTTCCTCTATTGCCTTACGGTGCGCACCTATGATATCGTCCAGATAAAAGCTCTGCGGCGCCCTTGCAAGTCTCGTATCCGCGCGGCGCGGCACATCTTCAATGGAACTGTCTTTTGCCACGACCAGTACGGTTTCCTTTACCTTGACACAGGTAATTGAAGAACCATGCTCCTTTACTGAACGGATATTGTCCGTAATGGTCTGTTCATTAATCAGGGGACGCACCCCGTCATGGATCAGCACAATGGATTTTTCCCCCTGCGCAAGCTCCTCAGCCGCTTTTAATCCGTTATAAATGGATTCCTGCCCGCAGGAACCCCCCGGAACTATTTTTTTCACTTTTTTAATGTTAAATTTTTCAAGAAGGTTCTCAAGGTAAGGAATCCAGTCCCCAAGGCATGCGACCGTAATTGCATCAATTTCTGGATGATTCTCAAACAGCTCCAGCGTATGGATAATAATCGGCTTTCCATACACGTCAATAAACTGCTTCGGCTTGACGCGGCTGTTCATACGCGTGCCGACGCCCCCTGCAAAAATAACTCCAATATTCATTTCTTTTTCTCCTGTTTTATACTATTTCCCCAGATCATCCTTAATCTGCGTGGTTGAGATTTCCGGGGTTCTTGGCAGATACACCACGTCACAGTACTCCTTTAGGAAATCAAATTTTCCTTCCCAGTCATTACCCATTACAAATGTATCGATTTTAAATTCCCTTACGTCCTCTTTTTTCTGCTCCCAGTTTTCCTCTGGAATGACAAGATCCACATAGCGGATCGCCTCTAACATCTGTTTGCGTTCCTCATAGGTAAAATAGCATTTTTTCTGCTTTTCCTTCCAGTTAAATTCATCCGTGGACAAAGCGACAATCAGATAATCCCCCTGCTCTTTCGCCCTTCTTAACAGATTGATATGCCCATAATGAAGCAAATCAAAGGTTCCATAGGTAATTACTTTTTTCATGGCGTTCTCCTTATTCACATACAACCTGGTTAATCAGATTCCTTAAATCCTCTGCGTCCGATACCATCTGAATCCTGCAGTCACTGCCGGAAATTTCCTGAAGCGCAATCCTCTGCTCTTCCGATGAAACAAAAACCCCGCGCATATAAGGCAGTGAAAACCGGATTGCTTCAGCCAGAAATTCATCTTTCTCTTGCAAAGCCCCAAACATCGTTTCACTGATAAACAGCAGCTTATTTGGCGTTTTAAGCAGTGCCAGGGACATTAGTTTCTCCGGATCCGCAACATCATAAATAACTGCCAGATGAAAATCCGCCCTTCCAAACATTCTCTTTGCGCCAATTGCACAGTCATATTTTAACATATTTACTGCCTGGGCAAAAGAAATCATTTTCTTTTTATACATCGTTCTGGCTGCTTTTCCGGCTGCGCTTAAATGCAGATTCTGACTGGTTCCTATAACCGGCACGTCATTAAACATTGGATACGCGCTGTCCTTATGCTCGTCCACTTTACTCATTTCACAGCCAATATAAAGCTGCATCAGTGC
Organism: uncultured Lachnobacterium sp.; assembly: GCA_964398745.1. GTDB lineage: Bacteria > Bacillota > Clostridia > Lachnospirales > Lachnospiraceae > Roseburia. The sequence continues at coordinate 11,503 of CAYNOE010000009.1, read as the reverse complement.
TTTATCATAAATTTTCACAAAATCTTTGAGACGCAATGTATCTCTTGTGGAAGCACATTCATCCGAATATAATAATACCTGTTTTCTCCGTTTCTTTGGAATCGGCTCTGTATCCACTTCATCTTCACTGCCGGTCAGGAGACTGCACAGTTTTTTTGCATTCCAGACAGAGTCATATGCACAGAAACTGCTATATGCGCCGGAATCATCATATTCTTTTCCACGGTTTAACGCTTCCATCACCTCAGCCACTGTCCTTACTTTATCAAATGGCAGTTCCATAAGGTCCATATAAGTTCCGCGTTTCTCGCAGTACAATTCATAATCCGCACAGTATAAAATAATCTGCCTGCGGAGCACCAGATAGTCAAAGAACACACTGGAATAATCCGTAATCAGGGCATCCGTCAGTGCAAGCAGCTGGTAACTGTCAACTGTAGACGGGAACTGCCGGATTTTACGGTATACACTGTAATCGAGAGAATCACTTACTTTATGATGCAGATTCACATACAAAATCTGGTCCTCCTGCAGATTCTCATCCAGATAATCCAGAAGCTCCCTGGACTCTTCCACAACCTCTTCCACCTTCAGGTAATCCTTCCAGGTCGGCATATACGCATAAATTCTTTCCCCGTTCGGAGCCAGCAGTGCCTTTAAACCGCTTAAATCGCTCTGTGCCGCCTTAAGCAGACCGCCTGTACGCGGATATCCGAGATTTAATATCTTTCCCTCCATCAGCTCTGAAACTTTATAGGATGCCAGCATATGTTTCTTTGTATACTCATTGGGATACAAAAGATAATCTGCTTCAATAAAGTTTCTCTGTGTCGTTCCATCTTTGTGGATGTTATTGGTATTTTTGGCAAGTCCCAGTTTCTTTAACGGGGTACCATGCCATATATTAATATATATCTGTCCATCTTTTTTAATCCACGACTCCGGAAAGAATACTTCCGTAATCAGGTACTGGACAGATTCCAGAAGCTGCATATACCTGCTGTTATCCGTAACCGTCCGGGTCCTTGTCCAGTTGTTATTAACAATATAAGTCTGTACCACCGGGTCTGTCTCCTCAGAAGTACGCACATAAATTCTAAAACCTTCAAACCTGTCACTGCTGTTTAATTCATTTAAAATATACTGCATATTGCCCCGGACGCCTTTTCCAAGGCCGACCAGTGCAACTGTATTTTTCTGAACCGGCTCGTCATAATAATGGTCTGCAACCGTTTTCTTGCCAATTTTAACCTCATGTTTTTCCGCAAGTGCCTTAAACTCTTTTACGCTTTCTTTCCTGCTGTCCATATCCAGCACAGCAGGCTGCCCTTTCTTTAACGCATACACTTTCCCAGAGCCATGAATATGCAAAATTTTCTGGTTCTGGTAAGCAATCATTGTATCATAAATACGCTTGCAGTTATTCCGGTCATTATAGTAGAAGAAATCATCCGCACGTCTTACATACTCCGGCTTCATCTTACAGCCATTTGCCATATATTCACACAAAAGGCCAATCAGTTCATCGTTGTCATGGGCGATTTCCCCGAATGCCATCGTATCATAAAAGAACGTTCCTTCTTCATAATGCTGCGGAATATCCTTATGATGCAGATATACCAGAGGCTTACGCATATAGGCAAAATCAAACTGGATACCGGAATAATCCGTAACCATCAGACTGGATTCACAGAACATCCTTTCGTAACTCATATCCCCGACTGCCGGAATCACATCCACATAATCATTTTTATCAAAGTCATCCACCTGTGCGCTGACAATCGGATGCAGGACATATTTAATCCTGTAGCCGTATTTTTTTGCCGCATCAATCAGGCGCGGATCATTGATTAAGGAATTAAACACTTTAAAATATGTGCTTTCCTTAAATACCGGATTATAATCCCGCTGCTCGCCCTCACTGGTACGCACCGGAACCGCCGCCTGCATCCTCCAGGTCGGGCTGATCATAATCTGTTTTTTATCGTCATTGACCAGACCGTCATAACGCGGCACCCCGGTCAGCTTTAACGCGTCATAGCCCACATAATCATAAACCGGTTTTGACAGGTTCTCAATCTCATACCTGGATGCGCAGAAATAAAGCCTGGTATTGTCACGCAGCCGGTTCTGTGCCACCGCAATCTTCTGTACTGACATCCCATGCTGGACACAGCAGACATGGAAATCCACCAGGTCCCGCACATAGCTGGAATTTGGCAGACCGAAATTATTGAACGCAAACACGGTGGAGTTAGAAATTACCATCATATCCGCCATAAGAAATACCAGCCTGTGCTTAATGCTTCCGCGTACCAGCGGCTTATATCCGGCTTTTTTCAGCCGCTTGTAGTCGCTGGTATGCCTGTCCACCAGATAATAATGCGAAATCCTGTCTTTCTGCGCACTGGCATAGCGGTATAAGTACTCCGCCGAATCCCCCGCCTTGTAAATCTTGTCCAGGTACATCCAGACCGGTTTTCTCTTCATAAGCGGCCGCATCATAAAATACACTTTGCGGATTGCAAGGAACAGCCATGAACGCCTGCTGAATGATAAAAACATCTCTTTGGACAGTGCATGCTCCTGGTGCTTTCTGTCTTTCTTCGTAATCTGGCGGATTCTTATTCCATCCTCGGATTTAACCGCCATATAAAGCTGCTTTCGGCCAAAACACCAGTAGCTGTTTAGAAAAGCTCCGCTCATCCTGCTGAAATGGGATTCGTATGCAAAATGAATCTTAACCGATTCATCCCCAAAATCCGCAAAACAGAACAAATGACAGTCCTTTACATCCTTCATTGGCAAGTCCACATGAAACGGCCATGTCCTGTATACGCTTACACCGAAAATCTTTGTCATGGAATAACGCTCGTTGTAGTTCAGAAAATATTTTTTCCCGTTGAACATAAAGTATACACTGTCTGCCATGGAATACAAAATCGGATGTATGGTCCCATCAATGTGCAGGGTTTCATTTTCATAATCCATAAAGAGGATGTTCGTCCTCAGGTTTTCAATTTTATTAAATACGGTTTTCCCCGAACCATAATAAGACAGCCCGGAAAGATACCGTTCCTCAAAATGAAAATCCTTTCCATGCTTCAGTACGCCATACAGCCACTTCATGGAATCCGGCATCTGGGTTTCCGCAATTTTATGACAGTCAAATATGACATCATCATCCACATACTGCAGGGCCTGTCCCATGAGTTCAAGACAGTGTCTCTCCTGTCCCCCCGGAATCACATGCTTGTTCCGGTTGTTTAAATTACTCATAATGCGGCTCTTAATAGAAAACATCAGATGGTACTGGATAAAGACCGGAACCCGCCCAAGCTTTTCTTTCTGCATGGAAAGAACCGGAATCCAGAAACGGGTAAAGGATTTATCATACCAGTCCGGGTCATAAATCGCCTCATAAAAGGTATGGTCGCCCTCCCTTGCCCGGATGCTGTAATACACAGCCTCATCCAGAAACAGCACCTGTTTCGTTTCAAGACAAAGGCTTAAGAAAAATTCACTCTCTGTTTCAAGGCCTAATTCCCCGTAAAACTCATGTGTCTTTAAACTTTCTGCGGTAATGAATGTTCCGCCGAAATAAAACGGAAAACAGTAGAACTTCTTTAGAAGATTCTGCACTGCTACTTTCCTGGAAGACAGCTCCGTGGCGAATGCCCCGTCCTTCCCGTCCGGCATGATTTTGTGAAACATCACGACTGACTGGTTTCCGTAGCGCGCAGTTTCCTCTTCGAATTTTTTAAGCGAACCATCAGACCATGTATCACCGCCAAAAAGATACGTTACAAAATCCCCTCTCACACGGGAAGCGGCATCCGTGTATATATCAGTATCCTTTGAAAGGACGGGAGTACTGGTATCAATCTCTGCATCCGGCAGTTCACTGCTGTAGTCCTTTGATTTTTCACCAGCAGCATAAACCAGCACCTGTGCCTTTTCACCAAGTGCCGGAAGCTGTTCCTTAAGACAGGCAAACGTTTTTTCGTTGTCACGTTCCTTTTCCGATAATCTTACAATAATTGATAATTTCATTCCGGTTCTCCCCGCTTACTTTTGCTTTTTCTTCTTTTTCTTTTTCGGCTTTACGTCTTCCTGTACTTCAATCATCTCTTCATATTTTGGTGCAACCTCGTCAATGTCCCCGTATGCCACAAGCCTGCCATGGTCTAAAATCATCGCCTTGTCACAAAGCCTTTTCACCTGCTCAATGGAATGGGATACAAAAAGCACCGTCACACCGGAGTCAAACATATCCATGACCTTTTTTTCGCTCTTTCTGCGGAATTTGGCATCGCCCACGGAAAGCACTTCATCCAGAATCAGGATTTTCGGCGCAACAACAGTTGCAATAGAAAACCCCAGTCTGGAACGCATGCCTGAGGAATAGTTTTTGACGGGAACATCAATAAAATCCCCAAGCTCTGAAAATTCCACTATTTCATCATATTTTTCATCAATAAACTTTTTATTATATCCGAGCATGGCGCCATACAGGTAAATATTTTCACTGCCGGTATACTGCTTGTCAAAACCAGCTCCGAGTTCCAGAAGCGGCGCAATCTTGCCATGCTTTTCCACAGTTCCCTCTGTTGGTTTAAAAACTCCTGCAATTACCTTAAGCAGCGTACTTTTGCCCGCGCCGTTTAATCCAAGGATTCCCACACGGTCCCCCTCATAAATAGTAAGATTAATATCCTTTAATGCCCAGAATTCATTAAACCGTACCTCATGCCGGATGGACTTAATCAGGTATTCCTTGATACTGTCCACTTTTTCCTTGCTCAGATTGAATTTCATTCCAATATTCGTTAGCACAATTGCCTTTTTTGCCATAGGTTACTCCCTCTAAATCTGAAGAATAAATTCATCCTGCTTTTTAATAAATACAACCAGACCGATTACGATTGATGCAATGCTAAAGCCCAGCGCATACAAAAAATAATGCATATTCATCATGGTGCCAAACACAGCCGAACGCATAATATCTATGATACAGTACAGCGGATTGTATTTTAATATCCAGTAAAACCCACTCTGCATAAGCTTATCCGGCTGGTAAAAGATTGCACACATATACATAATCAGTGTCAGCGCAACCGACCATAAATATTCCATATCACGGAAAAACACCCCGAGCGTGGCAAGTATAAATCCGCATCCAATGGAAAGCATCAGGATTAAAACCAGTGCCAGAACCGACTGCAGCAGGTAGATGCTCGGCCTGATTCCCAGTACGGCTCCCACAGCCACCAGTACAACCAGGGAAATCAGAAATATGATATAGTTATACAGAACAGCGGACAGTGCATACAGGTATTTCGGCACATAAACCTTTTTAATCATTGCCGCATTCTTCCGGATGGACGTCAGTGCAGCCTTTGTGGACGTTGAAAAAAAGGAATACAAAAGCCGCCCGCTTAAGATGTATACCGGAAATGTCTTTTCATGGTGTCCCAGAATCGTTCCGAATACAATCGTTAATACAATCATGTTTAAAAGCGGCTCCAGAAGGGACCATATAATTCCAAGATAAGAGCGTCTGTATTTCAGCTTGATTCCTTTTTTTACCAGCTCCCACAAAAGAAACCGGTAATGGATGAATGATTCGATATATTTCTTCATAACAACCTCATGCCATATTTTCCCAAAATTCATTTTATTGTATCACGTTACCACCATACAGTCAAATATACCAGACCTTCATGTTATGGTTTTTCCGCTTTTCTTCCGGCGGCAGCTTCATGTAATCCCCGTAAATCTGAGTAAGATACTTATCATAACAGCCGGGAGCCTGATAGCGTTTTCCTTCAAATTCCACAGTCGTAAAATCTACAACCTCTTTTCGCAGGCATCGTTCCCCCGATCCGTAAATCCCGTAAGTGACCGCACCTACATAGCGTGAACTGTCATAGTCCCGGCGTTTTGCGGCTTCTGTCATCTTTTCTATCACTCTTTCATATCCCACAATGCGCATCAGGATTACCACCGGCGTTTTGCCCAAAATACGTTTCCATGAAACGCCCTTTCCGATTTTGGAACGTGCGCACTGAATCAGGTAACGTTTCTTTTTCATGTCTTTTGCAAGGCGCTTAGCTTCCCCGTCATCCTCCGGCCAGCCGTCCTGCGGAAAAATATCCACAAACAAATGCAGATTCTGGCATTTTTCCCTGATAAACCTTGAGGTACTGCGGTCAAGCCTTGTATTTAAATGAATAATATCACAGTAAGGATTAGAGAGTGTTTTGTCCTCCGCAGAAATAACCGCAAGTTCCGGCGAAAGCGGCTCTTTTTTTACCAGCTCAAGAAATCTCTCATAGTCCGGCCTTGGCATTCCCACATCTATATCGTCATCCCAGGGAATAAACCCCTTGTGGCGCACCGCCCCAAGAAGCGAGCCTCCAACCAGGTAATACCTAAGTTTATGCTTTGTACAATAGTTTACAAACGTATCCAGCATTCCCTGTAAAAGTTTTTGTATCTCCGGCCTGGTAAGCAGCCTTTCTGTTTTCTCCCCTGGAAATTTTAAGTCGTAAATAACGTGATGCTCCCGTTTTTCCTCGGGTGGAATTACCATATAATCCCCGTACAGGTTTTTTAAATAATGGTCATAATCCTTCGTCACAGCAAGCAAATGCCCTTCAAACGGCATCTGTTTTGTCTGCATAAACGCCTTTCTTTCATAGAGCTCGCCAAAAAAGTGCTTTCTTCCGGAAGGTATCGTAATATACCTGGAATCCTCTTTTTTACAGCTTTTCATGCAGTTTTGCACCCTCCGGTACAAAAAGTCCGGCATGGGCGCAAACAGCACGCCAATTATCCGTTTCACTGCCATCACGAACGACGCCTTTGCATCGCCTTTTGCAAGTCTTTTAAATTCATCCCTCCATGCATACATCCTGTAGCATGACAAAAAAAACAGCCCTGCTTCTGTCCTTAACCCGTGCCATTTCCTTAAAAATGCATTGTTGTAAGTGTTTTCAATTACAAAAATGTCTATTTTAATCCCGCAGTTTTCTTTTTTCTGAGCCAGGTATTCCTGAAATACGGTTTCCCTGCGGTGAATCTGTATAAACGAACTAAGGTATCCCGGCGTGCGAAGCGGCGCCTCCACATAGTATTTATCCGGATACCGGTTCTCTACTGCATCCAGAAGCCTTTCGATATGTGCCCGCGGAATATTCAGGTCAATATCATCATCCCATGGAATAAAGCCCTGGTGCCGCACTGCCCCGAGCGCGGAACCTCCGCCTAACATATACGGGATTTCAAGTTCCGTGCAAAGTGAAACAATATCCAGCGTGGTTTCCAGTACAATCTTTTTAATCCGTTCTGTTTCTTCCTGTGTGAGCATATGCATTCCGCTTTTGCGGGACAGCCGCTCTTTTAAAATTTCATTCGTCTGTAATCCCGCCATCTTACCGTCCCGCCTTAAGCTTTGCAAACAGTTTTGTATTTTTTTCCTTGACAAATGTAATCACTGCCGATTCCAGCCATGTCAGCCATGTGTTCTTAAGACGCACCGGTACAAGCATGAGCTTCATATATACCGACCTTGGCTTTGCCACTGCAAGTGCCTCGTCCACACGCGGATTATGGAGCATTTTTTTAATTTCCTGCCTGCGTTCTTTTCCGGAAAGGGTGCATTTGGAACTGGTCACATTGGCAATGCAGCCGATCATGCGTTCAATATACCTGCGCTCCACCATTTCCATTGTTTCCCCGCTGTCTATACCCCATTCTTTATAAAGTGCCAGCATCCAGCCATGCTCCTCTTCACGCTTTTTATACATATCCGCAGTGTATGCGCTTGTTTCCGAATCCGACCGTGCACGGATAAAATGATAATACGCCTGGTTTGTCACAACCACACGTTCCACATGCTGCAGGTAGCTTAAGTTAAACGGAAAATCATCCCAGAGCGTGTCTGGAAACCTGAGCTGGTACTTTTTTATAAGTTTCATGCTGTAAAGCTTGTTCCACGGCGTATAAAGCATGTTGCAATCAAAATAACGGTACGACTGTTCACGGAAAGTATTCGCATCCGTATAGACCTGGTTATCCTCCGCAATTTTTTCCGAAATATGCTTTGTGCCGTAATAGGTATCAATATAGTACCCGCACACTACAAGATGCGCATGGTTGCGTTCGGCAAGCATATACATATCGGAAAGCATTTGCGGCTCAGCCCAGTCATCCGAATCCAGAAAATAGACATATTTGCCCTTTGCCATTTCGATTGCGGTATTTCTTGCGCTCGGCGCGCCGCCGTTTTCCTTATGGATGACGCGGATTCTGGAATCCTTTTTAGCATATTCATCACAGATTTCACCGCTTTTATCCTTCGTCCCGTCATCCACAATCAGAAATTCATAATCCTTAAAGGTCTGCGCAAGAATGCTCTCAATCGCTTTTGCGACATATTTCTCTACATTGTATACCGGCATGATAATACTGATTTTAATGTCATCCATACTGTCTCCTTACTGCTTCATTGCTGTGGTCTGGCTTTCATCCACCCCTTCCGTATTTTCACGGACAAACAGGATTTTAAAAGTTAAAAGCAGAATTCTTATATCCAGCCATGCAGAATAGTTTTCAATATAAGTTAAGTCAAGTTTCAGCTTATCATACGGGGTTGTGTTATATTTTCCGTAAACCTGGGCATATCCGGTAAGCCCCGCCTTTACCTTAAGCCTTAAGACAAATTCCGGAATCTCCTCCGCATACTGGTCCGCAATTACCTGACGCTCCGGACGCGGTCCCACCATGGACATATCCCCCTTTAAAATGTTAAAAAGCTGCGGCAGCTCATCAAAATGGATTGCACGGATCAGCCTTCCAACCGGCGTTACCCTGGAATCTCCCTTGGCGGCAAGCCTTGCGCCTTCTTCCTCCGAATGGACGCTCATGCTTCTGAACTTAATGATCATAAACGGTTTTCCGTCTTTGGTAATGCGTTCCTGCTTATAAAAAACCGGTCCCCTGTCATAAAGCTTGATAAAAAGTGCAATCAGAATCATAAACGGCGATGCAAGAATAATTCCGGCCATGGAAAAAACAATATCCATACAGCGCTTGATAAACATATCCACAATGCTAAGCCCCTGGTTTCTGGAGAGCAGAAGCGGTGTGTCAAACAGATGAATATCATCCGCGCCGCGGAACAGGATATCAGATATCTTGGGCGTCACATAAGTCCTTACGGATTCCTGGTAACAAAACTTCATAATCTGGTTTCTGGCCTCCGCCGGAAGGTCACAGAGCACAACTGCATTATATTTTAAAATGAGCGGATACAGCCGTTCATATCCTACGCGGTAACTTTCCGATGCACAAATGTTGTACTTGTCTTTCCTGGTATTAATCTTGTCAATCAAATCATCCGGTGAATAATTCCCGTAAATAACCAGCATCTGCCTCGGCGGATACAGGTGCTGGTAACCTTTCCGTACAAGAATTACCCATGGCACGATAAATATAATTTCCGCCAGTGTCATCATAATGAGAGGTCTCGGCGTCAGGTAATCATTTGCAACCAGACAAATTTCCAGATAGCCGACCACCATTGCTAAAAGCACGGCAAGCACCTGGGACAGGATAATGTCCGGTACCCTCATATATCCAATTCTGTATCCCCCAAACACTCTTGTGAAGAAATATACGAACAGTACATACATGCCGATTACTGCCCAGTTACCACGGCGGAACAATGTGTTTGCCTTGTCGAGCATCGGTACATACTTTATATACCACACCCACCCGAACATAAACGCTTCCACGAGCAGCGCAATTACATTTGCTGCAAAGTTCAATAAATGCTTGTATTTTTCTTTCATATTACCTATTTTCCTCTTTTGGACGGATTCTATGCAACGTATGTATTTATTCTCCCAGTCCGCTCTCTATGCAGGCCACCAGTGATGAAATCGCTTCCTCTTCGTCTTCCCCTTCGCAGATTAATGTAATCTCATCCCCGGATTTGATGCATGCGCCCAGAACGCTTAAAACGCTCTTGGCATTCGCAATATTTCCACTGTATTCAAACGTAATCTTGCTTTTGTATTTCATTGCCTCCTTGCATAAATTTCCTGCCGGACGCAGATGCAGCCCTGTCGGATTCATAATCTTAACTGTATGTGTTACCATAAAAACTTCCCCCTATAACATTACCTGCCGGATCAGACCCGCAAGTTTCTTTGCTTCTGTATCAATGACCTTCTGGTCTTTTCCCTCAATCATCACCCGCACCAGCGGCTCCGTACCAGACGGACGGATTAATACCCTGCCCTCCCCGGCAAATTTTTTCTCCAGCTCCCCGATTGCCTCTGCAATCTCGGCATACTCCATATAGCTTTCCTTCTTGTGGTTTGGCACCCTGGCATTCACCAGTGCCTGCGGCAGAACCTCCATCACTGAGGCAAGCTCTGAAAGTTTCTTTTTGGTGTCCGTCATCACCTGTAACAGATGAAGCGCCGTCAGAAGTCCGTCCCCTGTGGTATTATCATCCAGAAAAATCACATGTCCGGACTGTTCGCCTCCAAGGTTATATCCGTTTTCCCGCATATTCTCCAGTACATAGCGGTCTCCCACCTTGGTCTTCTCCACATGGATTCCTTCTTTTTCCCCCATCAGGGAAAATCCAAGGTTCGTCATAACAGTAACGACAATGGTATCCTTTTCCAGCTTTCCTTTGCTCTTCATATAATTGCCGCAGATTGCCATAATCTCATCGCCATCCACGAGTTTTCCGTTTTCATCGACAGCCAGCATCCGGTCTGCATCCCCGTCAAAGGCAATTCCGATATCCGCACGCTCTGACACCACGCGCGCACGCAGTTCATCCATATGGGTCGAACCGCAGTTTGCATTAATATTAGTACCGTCCGGATCCGTATGAATTGCAATCAGGTTGGCACCCAGATCTTCCAGTGTCTTCACTGATGTATAGGAACTGGCGCCCTCTGCGCAGTCCACTACGATCTTAAGGGAGGACAGGTCCACCGGAACGGTCTTCTTTTCAAACCTGATATACTCTTCCACCATGTCAAATCTGTACTCCACCCTGCCTATACCAGGCCCGATCGGAAATACAACATCCTCCATGTCATTTTTTATCAGCGCCTCAATTTCATCCTCCAGCTGGTCAGAAAGCTTATACCCCTCCCCGTTAAAAAATTTAATTCCATTAAATTCCATCGGGTTATGGGACGCTGAAATCACAACGCCCGCGTCTACCTTGTGCTTTCTCGTAAGATAAGCGATTGCCGGTGTTGGCGCAACCCCGACATATATCGCATTTGCTCCGACTGCACAGATTCCCGCCATAAGCGCATTCGCAAGCATCCCCCCCGAAATACGCGTATCACAGCCTACGATAATGGTAGGCTGGTGTGACTTTTCCTTTGTCAGTACATATGCTCCTGCCTGCCCAAGTTTCATTGCAAGCTCAATCGAAAGCTCAGTTCCCGCAATCCCCCTGACT